>DATBWH010000024.1:0-6465 GCA_036514895.1 Candidatus Humimicrobiaceae bacterium | reverse complement strand
ATTCTTCCAATATAAACAATATAAGCTTTACCGTCCTATATGGGATCCAGGTAATACTTATGCTTGGTGTGGTCTGGTTTTTTGCTTTATTCCGGAGAAAAGCGCACCTTAGAGATCTGGGCCTGAGATATTATAGTATCGTAAAGACTATCTGGTATTCCTTTCTTTCGCTGCTGGCTATTTTTCTCGTAAGCTTTCTTTATGTATTTTTAATGAATTCGATATTCGGGATGGAAGCGCCTTCCAGCAAGATCGAAGTACTGGTTGAAAACAGGAGCATATCCAGTAATATCCTGCTCGTGGTGGTCGTACTTATTGCCCCGTTTAGCGAAGAGATTTTTTTTAGGGGATTCGTATATTCGGCATTTAAAAAAAGCTGGGGAGTCAATGCAGGGCTTTTCCTTTCATCCTTTTTATTTGCACTGGTCCATCTGGAAATTTATAGCTTTATACCCCTTATGATCATCGGATGGATCCTTGCTTATCTGTTTGAAAAGACAAAATCACTGATGCCGGCGATTTTCCTGCACGGTGTTTACAACCTGATACTGATCTTGATACTGCTGGGACGGCTCGAGATCATTAAATTATATTAAAAATGTAATAATTGCTTATTAATTAGTTATATAGTTGCCTGAAATATTATTAGAACAAAATATCTGTTAAAATGTTATTTAAATTTTAAGTAAAAGAGGACACATAAAAAGAAGGCTACCTGATGGAAAGAATTTCTAAAGATGACGTAAAACATGTGGCAAAGCTTGCCGAACTGGAATTCGATGAAAAGGATGTAGAGAAAATCACTTTTCAACTGGACAGGATACTTGACCATGTCGCAAATATAAGCAAGGTGAATACCGAAGGGATTCCTCCGACATCGCATATACTGGATGTTAAAAATGTCTTTAGAGATGACGAAGTGAAGAAGTCGGTTACCCAGGAAGATTCACTTAAAAATGCTCCGGATGAGGAAAATCAGGGTTTTAAGGTGCCAAAGATAGACTGACGTAAAAAGTATACAAGGAGAAATATTGGAAATACATTATCTCACAGCCCATGAACTCAAAGACAGATTAAAAAAACGGGAAATATCCTGCAGGGAAATAGTCGAAAGCATTTACTCGCGGATCGAAGAGGTAGAGGATAAGTTAAACTCTTATATCAGATTGGAAAAAGAACACGCTCTATCCAGAGCAGGAGAAATAGATAAGCTTATAAACTCCAGGGCTATCGAGGTTGCAGATTTTACGGGTATACCCATAGCCATAAAAGACAATATATGTACCAAAAATATAACTACCACCTGCGCTTCCCGGATCCTCGAAAATTATATTCCAATTTATAATGCAAGCGTGATCGATAGGCTAGAGAGCCGTAACTATATACTGGTAGGAAAAGCAAATATGGATGAGTTTGCCATGGGTTCATCCAATGAAAACTCTTATTTCGGACCGGTAAGGAATCCCTGGGATACCGAAAGGGTACCGGGAGGATCAAGCGGCGGGCCTACAGTAAGCGTGGCAGCCGGGGAAGCAATATGTTCCCTGGGATCAGATACCGGCGGGTCAATTAGGCAGCCAGCGTCTCTCTGCGGAGTCGTAGGATTCAAACCCACATACGGAAGGGTATCAAGATATGGGTTGGTGGCATTTGCATCTTCTCTTGACCAGATAGGGCCCCTTACAAGGGATGTAGAGGACTGTGCTGCCATGCTTAATGTGATCTGCGGGCATGACGAAAATGACTCTACATCCATAAATGCCCCGGTCCCGGACTTTAAAAGCTTCCTGGCGGAAGATATGAAGGGTATGAAAATAGGAGTCATAAAAGAGTTGATGATAGGAGGAATTGACCCGGAAGTAAAAGAAGCAGTTCAGAGGACCATTAAGATGGCCGGAGATGCGGGAGGCAAAGTCGAAGAAGTCTCTATTCCCAGCCTTGAGTACGCACTTGACGTTTACTACATCATCGCACCTTCCGAAGCAAGCTCGAACCTTTCCAGATTTGACGGAGTAAGGTACGGCTACAGGAATATGAAGGCAAAGACCTTAAGAGAAATGTATCAAAGGACCAGAGCGGAAGGATTTGGCGAAGAGGTAAAAAGAAGGATAATGATAGGCACCTACTGTCTGTCAGCCGGCTACTATGATGCATATTACGAAAAGGCACAGAGGGTAAGGACACTCATCATAAATGATTTCAAGAAAGTATTTGATAGATTCGATGTTCTTCTATCTCCGACATCACCGACGACAGCTTTCAAGATCGGAGAGAGAATAGAAGATCCCCTCACAATGTATATGTCTGATATCTGTACTATTCCTGTAAACCTTGCAGGACTGCCGGCAGTATCGATTACGGCAGGTTTGTCGGAAGGCAGATTACCCATTGGGTTACAGATAATCGGGAACATACTGAGGGAAGATAATGTACTTAAGGCAGCGAGTTGTCTGGAAAAGGCGATAGGTTTTGCGGATAAGCCTGAGATATGAGAGCTGAGATATGAGAATTTAAAAGGATAGTTAAATAATATTTATAATTATTCTATTTTTATTTTAATAAGATAAGTTATGGAAACTGAAAACAGAAACAACGATCCGGAAAAAAATGAAAACAAGCCAGGAGAAAATAAATTTGACCTGGCAGAAAGCAAATATGAGCCGGTCATAGGGCTGGAGGCGCATGTCGAGCTATGCACCAGGACAAAGATGTTCTGCGGGTGCAAGCTTTCCTTTGGTGAGGATAAAAACATATATACCTGTCCGGTATGCCTGGGGCACCCCGGGTCTCTGCCGGTCACTAACAGGAAGGCAGTCCAGTATGCCACCAAAATTGCCCTTACATTGAACTGCAAGATAAAGGATTATACGATCTTTCACCGTAAAAATTATTTTTATCCTGATATGCCAAAAAATTACCAGATCTCGCAATACGACCTTCCTCTTGGAGTAAATGGTCACCTGGATGTGGAAATGGGAGATTACACAAGAAGAGTGGGTATAACGAGGGTTCACATGGAAGAAGATACCGGAAAACTCCTGCATACGGGAACGACCGGCAGGATAAGCGAATCAGAGGCCAGCATAGTCGATTTTAACCGGGCCGGAACCCCTCTTATAGAAATCGTCACAGAACCGGATATAAGGTCGCCTGAGGAAGCCAGGGAGTATATGATAGCTTTAAGAAATATTATCCTGTTTCTGGATGTCAGTGACTGCAGCATGGAAGAAGGAAGCCTCAGGTGTGACGCCAATGTTTCTGTAAGGAAAAAAGACAGCGAGAAGATCGGCACAAAGACAGAGATAAAAAACTTAAACTCCTTTAAGTTCCTGCAAAAGGGACTTGAATACGAAGTCGAGAGGCAGATAAAGCTTCTTGAAGCCGGTGGTAAAGTGATCCAGCAGACAAGGCATTATGACAGCAAGACATCTACCACCAAGGTCCTACGGTCCAAAGAAGAGGCCCATGACTACAGATATTTTCCGGAACCTGATCTCGTTCCGATTTATATGGAAGGTAAGATGGTTGAGGATATAAAAAAGACGATTCCCGAACTGCCCTCTGCAAAGGCGAAAAGGTTCGAGAAGCAGTACAACCTTTCCTCATATGACAGCAATTTTCTGGCAAATGTCAGGGACCTCGCGGATTATTTTGAGAAGTGCTGCAGCTGCTACGATAATGCAAAAAATATTGCCAACTGGTTAATGGGCGATTTCAGCGCGCTGCTTAATAAGGAAAAAATGGCAATAAAAGAAAGCAGGGTGACTCCTGAGAACCTGTGCAGAATGCTTAAGATAATCGATGAGGGAAAAATCAATTCCAAAATGGCAAAGTCAGTATTTGGAGAGATGTTTACTACCGGGAAGGATCCCCAGAAGATAATCGAAGAGAGGGGTCTGGAACAGATAGCCGATGAAAGCATGCTGGAAGCTGTCATAGAAGAGGTGATAAAGGACAATCCGGGACCGGTTGAGCAATTCAGGCAGGGAAAAGAAAAAGCTCTGAGCTTTTTGATTGGAAAAGTGATGGCAAAGACAAAGGGCAAGGCAAATCCCCGGATGGTAAACGAGATAATGACTAAAAAATTAAGTTGATTATCCTGCAAAAATTACTATAATCTTATCCTTGACGGAAGTTTTTTAAAGAAATCAATCGCAGATTTTTTACCTGAAAATGCCATTGATGGCAAAGATGAGGTCATATAATTTATAAGTTTATAATATAGGTAGATTATTATCCTGGATAGAAGGGAACAAGTATGATTAAAAAAATCGGTGTTTTGACAGGCGGCGGAGATTCTTCGGCTATAAATGCGGCCATAAGGGCTATTTATATAAGGGCTTCGCAGTTTGGGTGGAAAGTAGTAGGGATCAAAAACGGATGGGAAGGTCTGGTCAAAGGCAATGTCAGAGAACTGGACAGGGATTCCGTCTCTGGAATAATTGCCGAGGGTGGGACCATACTAGGTACTTCAAGGACCAATCCCTTTAAGATAGAAAATGGAGTGGAAAAGGTTAAAGAGAACATAAAGAAATTCGAGCTGGATGCAATTATAACCATTGGAGGAGATGATACCAATGGAGTCATAACAAAGTTGACCCAGTATGGGATAAAAGGTGTGGGTATTCCCCAGACAATAGATAACGATATTGCCCATTCCGATTATGCGATAGGCTGTGACACTGCACTTGAAGTGGTAACGGATTGCATAGACAAGCTTCACACCACGGCATCTTCACACAGCAGGGTAATGATTGTGGAAATCATGGGAAGAGATGCTGGCTGGCTAGCACTGAACGGAGGCATTGCCGGTGGAGCAGACGTAATCCTGATTCCGGAAGTGGCTTTTGATTACGATGAAATAATAAAAGTCATAGAGGAAAGGAAAAAAAGAGGCAGGGACTTTACTGTCATCGCGGTTGCCGAAGGTGCAAAACCGGCAGGTGAAGAAGAGCAGGTAACGGCTTCATGTACGGTTGATAGTTTTGGCCACGTGCAGCTCGGCGGCGTGGGTAATGTAGTTGCCAGAGAAATAGAGAAGAGAACCGGTTATGGGACCAGGGTTGTCATTCTAGGGCACCTGCAGAGAGGTGGAAAACCCACAGCTTTTGACAGGATTGTTGCAACCAGGCTTGGCGTAAAAGCGGTGGAGATGATACATGAGGGTAAATTCAGCGAGATGGCAGTTATTGAAAATGGTATGGTCACCTCCGTTTCCCTGGAGAAAGCCATTAATGAGGATAAGCCGCTGGACAGGGAACTCTACGAGTTATCCAAACTTCTATATTAGAAAAATCTCTGAAAGAATTTTTAATTTTTAAATAAAAAGCACAGTGTATATACATTGTGCTTTTTTAAATAAAGAATTTCATAGTTTGCTTTTTTTACATAATGCTTGTGTGATTAAGAATTCTATCTATCCTCAGATTTTTATATTCGACCTTTATATTTGAGCTTGTCTACTTATTTTAATTAAATTTTTATCTAAATTTTTATGTATTATTTTGTATAATTATGTTACACTTAAATGAATAAATAATAGAGGAAGTAAGTAAAAAATGGCAATTGTTAATATTTCAATACCTTCTGAGCTGCTGGACAAAGTAAACAAATATAAGAAAGTAGTTAATAAAAACCGTTCGGAATTTTTTTCCGATGCAGTAAAACTTTATTTTGGGAAGATTGATGAATACATTGCTTTTGAGAATAGAAAAAAAGCTGTTAAAAATTTAATGAAAATAAACGAGAAGATAAAAAAAGAAGGATTATTTAAAGGCGTTGATTTTGTAAAAGAAATAAGGAATTTAAGACAGGATAGAACGGATGAACTACTCAGAAGAACAAAATAGCGGTGAGTTTAGCGGCATAGACGAATTTATTATCCAGGAAAAAAACAGAGAAATCTTCGTGCTGGATTCTTCTGTCATATTTAAGTGGTTTTATTCCGAGAATGAAAGCGGCACCGAAACTGCCAGGATTCTTTATGAAAAAGCTACCTTAAAGAATTTCTATATTTTATCTCCCGAGCTTTTAATTTATGAGCTGTTAAATATTTTCAGGTTCAGGACCAATATTTCCGAAAAGTTACTGGAAGATATAATGCGGGAAATTTCTAATATATTAATATTTCCAAAGATGGACTATAGATCTTATATAAGAGCTTATGAGATTTCCAGGAAAATTGAAGCTTCAATATACGACTGTATTTATATCGCGATGTCTGAAATATACAAAGCCCCTCTCATTACTGCCGATAAAAAACTATGCGAAAGCACAAAAAACCTTAATTTAAATGTCACGTTTTTAGATGATTTTACTAGTTTTTAAGGTGAGTGACATTGACAGATTATTTAATGGTTGTTAGATTATAATAAGTCGTTCGGATTCCAACCTATCATGTATGCAAATTCCGCCACAGCTCCTTTAATTACTTATTTTAATAAATTTCAATTTTGAATTTAAAAA
>DATBWH010000023.1:0-25009 GCA_036514895.1 Candidatus Humimicrobiaceae bacterium | reverse complement strand
TATGGTAACTGTGGAACCATAATTCAAATATTCATCAGCGGCAGGAGTCTGATTCACAACATTTCCGGTGGATGCAGGATCAGGAAGTATTTCAACTATAAATCCGAGACTCTCAAGTTCGAGCGCTGCATCATCTTTTGTCATTCCTACGACATCCGGTACTTTTATGCCCTGGCTGATTGTAATAGTGACTTCAAGTAATTTATCATAAATCGTACCACTGACCGGATCCTGTAAGAAAACAAGATTTTTTTCTTCTTCGCTCTCTTCAAGAATAATTGTGACATTTTTAAAACCGGCATTTAAAAGTGCCTCTGTTGCTTCTTCAGATGTCATTCCGATTAAATCAGGGATCACGGATTGAGGGTTCTCACCCTTGCTGATGTATAAAACAACCACTGCAGATTTTGTAATTATAGAGCCCTGAGCAGGAATCTGATTGGTAATATAACCTGGCAGCATAGTATCGCTGAACTCATATATTATGCTGTCTATAACAAGCCCAAAGCTTTCTATAACCTGTTCGGCGTCTTTCAGGTCCATCCCTATAAGTCCGGGCATAGTGAAGGTCGCTTTTCCTTTACTTATATATAGAGTAATACTTAATTTTTCCCCCTCCAGCGATTCAAGTATGGTACCTGCTTCCGGATTCTGATTAAAAACAGATTTCTGATCAAATATTTCATTAAAATCATGAATTTCTTCTACTACGAAATTTAAACTTTCCAGTAATGCTATTGCTTCTTCTATACTTGAACCAATGACATTGGGAACTTCGATTTTATTATGTATATTACAGATCTCTTCAGGTTCTTCTCCTTTTATATATATGTTCCACCGGATAGATTCCTCGGGGCACCAAAAAGTGGCAAGTAAGTTGGACTCGGTGCAGATTTCAATATCTATAAGTTCTTTATCAGGTCTATCAAAATCAGATACAGGTACATCTTCCAGTGCCGCCATCATAAATTCTCTCCAGACATCAGCCGGATAAGACCCTCCAACGACTGTTCTGCCATTAATAGCTTCTATGGGCTTATTATCAGGATTACCCATCCAGACGACTGTGACCATTTCCGGGGTATACCCTGCAAACCAGGCATCTCTTAGATCGCTTGTGGTACCTGTTTTACCGGCAGCCGGTCTTCCTATATTTGCACCCCTGCCCGTACCGCTCTCTATCACTTTTTTTAATATCTCAGTAACATGGTATGCGGTAGGTTCCTCCATAACTCTGTGGTTTGACTCGTTTTCTTCAGGATCATATTCGTATAATATGTTTCCTTCGGAATCAGTTATCTTCAGGATACTTACAGGCTGGCGATAAAATCCACCAGAAGCAAGGGTAGAAAAGATCTTGGTTACATCAAGAGGTGTTATGCCAGTTTCCAAACCTCCAAGGGCAATTGCCGGATTGTTTCCGATATCGTAAATTTCCATTTCACTGCATAGATTCTCGACGTTTTCTGCTCCTACTTCCATTATCAATTGTGCATAAACCACATTTACGGAATTTATTGTACCATCCACAATCGACATCTTTTCGACATCGAACTTCTGACCACCGTAATTGTCGACCTGCCAGTCGGGCCCTTCTGCCATATCTATTACGATTGGTCCATTTGGATTAAATAAATTATTCGGAGAAATATTCTGCCTTATGGCTTCCATCAGAACAGGTACCTTAAACACGGAACCGGGTTGTCTTTTACCCTGTATTGCAATGTTGAATTTACTGGTATCATAATCTTTTCCGCCAATCAAGGCATAGATATATCCATTTTCAGGATCGGTACTGACAAGAGAATAAGAAGGTTCTATTTCTTCGGGAAAGACTTTTTTAAATGCATTCTCGGCTTTTTCCTGCAGCTCGATATCGAGCGTTGTGTAAATACGGAGTCCTCCTTTGAAAACATCATAATCAGTAAATTTCTGATCGTATAGATTCCGCTTTACATAATCTATAAAGTAGGGAGCGATCCTTCCGTCATTATCTTGATCTATATCAGCATTCGAGCTTTCGTTCAATATAACCGGTTCAGCCAGAGCATCAAGATATTTGGATGTATCTATCATTTCCTGTTCATACATGAGCTGCAGAACAAGATCCCTTCTTCTTTTTGCTTTTTCCATATCATTGAACGGCGAATATATCTCGGGTGCCCTTACCAGACCGGCAAGCAGCGCTGCTTCGGGCAGGTTAAGTGCACTGGCATTCTTACCGAAATATGTTTCTGAGGCTTTCTCGATTCCATATGCACCTGATCCGAAATTTATTGTATTCAGATACATTTCAAGAATTTTATTTTTTGTATAATTTCTTTCAATCTGAATGGCAATCAAGGCTTCGTTTATCTTCCTTCTAAAAGTCTTTTCCGGGGTGAAGTATATATTTTTGACATA
This sequence comes from Candidatus Humimicrobiaceae bacterium, assembly GCA_036514895.1. Classification (GTDB taxonomy): domain Bacteria; phylum Actinomycetota; class Humimicrobiia; order Humimicrobiales; family Humimicrobiaceae; genus Hydromicrobium. The sequence goes on along the minus strand of DATBWH010000023.1, from coordinate 22,606 downwards.
CTGCTGTGTTATCGTACTGGCACCCTGTTCCCATTCTCCGGATCTTATATCTGCAATAAATGCACCGATGATTCTTCTATAATCCACTCCCTGGTGTTCAAAAAATCTCTTGTCTTCAACGGCAACTATAGCGTCCTTTATATAATCGGATATATCGTTAAATGAAATGATCTCTCTATTTTCCTCGGCATGGAACTCGGTGATCAAACTGCCATCCAGAGCATAGACCTTGGAAGTCTCGGCAATCTGTGATGGAGTAAGTTCTTCAAGGGTAGGCAGGGTACTTGTATAATAGATGACCAGAACCAGGCCTATTACCACGATTGTCGATAGTATTATCGCTACTGCAATGAATAAAAATTTAAGAAATCTTTTTGTTTTTTTACTATCAATCGCCATCGCTGATCATTCGCTTTCAATATATTTTCAACTGTAACTTATGAAATTTTATATAAAAACCAGTCAAATAACAATATGTCGAATTGTTTCATTAAGAGGCAATCCAGACTATTTCACGTTCCTCACTTAAATTGCTTAGAATTTGCGGATTACTTTAAATAGACATATATGCAATTATTATGTTAATATTTATTTTGATTTTCAAATCATTAAATATTTGACGGAAAGCGAGATATGGAAAAAAATTTACAGAGACAATTGGATGTGATTATATCGGGTACCGAGGATATTTTGATCAAAGAAGACCTTAAACCCATGATACAAAAATCCATAAGAGAGAATAAACCCTTAAAAGTCAAATTAGGACTTGATCCGACAGCTCCGGACATTCATCTGGGACACACAGTTGTCCTGAATAAACTCCGGCAGTTCCAGGATATCGGTCATAAAGCCATCCTGATAATAGGAGATTACACGGTAAGGATAGGTGATCCTTCAGGCAGGTCGACTCTCAGACCCAGACTATCTCCGGATGCAATAGAAAAAAATGCCAGGACTTATATGGATCAGGCTTTTAGAATCCTTATCCCTGAAGAAACCGAAGTGGTCAAAAATTCTAAATGGCTTCGGAATTTAAGATTCGAAGATATACTGGACCTGACATCAAGATTTACGGTTGCAAGGATGCTCGAAAGAGATGACTTTAAAAAGAGATATAAAAGCAATACACCTATTGCAATCATGGAATTTCTTTATCCCATAATGCAGGCATATGACTCGTATGCGATAGAAGCCGATATAGAATTGGGAGGAACCGATCAGAGGTTTAATCTGCTGATGGGAAGGGAACTACAAAAAGAATTCTCTCAGAGGCCACAGATTGCCATTACCATGCCCATTTTAGCGGGTACAGATGGAATCGAGAAGATGAGTAAGAGTCTGGGTAATTATATAGGAGTATATGAGCACCCACAGGAAATTTTTGGCAAGATAATGTCTATCCCCGATAATATAATGATAGATTACTTCAGATTATTGACTTCACTACCCATTGAAGAAATCAAAGAGATCGAAAATAACATAAAAAATGATAAATTAAATCCGTCCATAGCCAAAAGAAGACTGGCAAGAATGATAATAGAAAACCTTTATACGAAAAATGAAGCCTTAAAAGCAGAAGAATACTTTGATTTGATTTTCAAAAAAAAGAAAACACCGGAAAAAATCGATAGCTATATAATATGTCCGGCAGAATTAAAAGATAAAAAAATAAGCCTGGTCCAATTACTTGTAGGTTCCGGTCTGGTTAAATCCAATGGGGAAGCCAGGAGACTGGTAGCTCAGGGGGCAGTAAAAATAGACGATAAAAAGATCGATGATCCAAATATAGAATTTGATTTAGTCGACATAGATAAAAAGGTTATTCAGAAGGGCAAAAGGTACTTCAAAAAAATAATAATCAAAGATTAAGACTGCATGAATATTCTATAACATGTTCCATCGTCGAAATATTATATGATTTAATAAAAAAACATAATATAAAAAAGATAAAAAAAGTAAGTTTTGAAATAAGTCCACTGGCCCACATAGAACCCCGATCAATCGAATTCTATTATAATTTCATAACAAAAGATAATAAGACTCTTAAAGATGCCATCCTTGAATTCAAACGAGGTAAAATAAAGATAGAATGCAAGATATGCGGTAAAGATTTTTATTCTGAAAATCTCAACTCAAAGTGTATATATTGTTCTGGAGAAAAGACAAAAGCTGCAGATAACGATGATATAAAAATTATCTCAATAGAAGCATAGTGTCATATTTTTACAAAGATAATGTCTGAAACCGGGAAACAGGGTTAAATTGTGTTGACTTAAACCGGTGCTATGGTTAAAATAAAAACGTTTAATATTAAAAATTATTTGATTTATAAGTTAGTTTGCACTGGTTTTACAAATATTATTAGCGGTTTAAAAAAGTCTTTAAAGTAAAAGAAAACTAACGTGTTTTTAAGTATAGATATCGAAGCAGTGATTTTATAGTGCTAATGATAGATTTCATGAAGAAAATAAAGCCGGAAAGTGGTTTAAATATAATTAATACAACATTTACATAATATCAGTGGTATTTATTTATTTATTCCATTTAAGAGTTTGTTTTGTGATATAAAGATAGTTTTATTAAGTATATTCAATTTAAAACCAAATAGTGCAAATAATTTATAAGTCGGGTAATTAGCTCGACTTTTTTTTTGGAAGGAAGGTTTATAAAATGGATTTGTTAATAAGAATAGGTGCACTGGGAATTTCAATAATAATAGGCTTTGTAGTAGGTTTCTTCTTCAGAAAATACATAATCGATTCAAAGTTAAGCTCCGCGGAACAAAAAGCAAATCTTATGCTTAACAATGCCAAAAAAGAGGCACAGACTTTGAAAAAAGAAGTGCTTCTCGAAGGTAAAGAGGAGATTCAAAATTTAAAGATACATGCCGAAGATGAAATCAAAAAACAGAGATTCGAACTTAAAAAAATTGAAGACAGGTTACTGGGCAGGGAAGATTCTATTGAAAAAAAGGCTCATTATCTGGAAAAGAAAGAACAGGATGTAAGTCAAAAAAAAGAGGAACTTGAAATCAAAAATAAGAAATTGGATGAAATACTGGGCAAAGAAATACTAAGACTTGAAGCAATTGCCGAACTCACAAAAGAGGAGGCTAAGGCTATCCTTATCAAAAAAATAGAAGAAGAAGCAAGATATGAGTCGGCAAAAGAGATCAGAAACATAGAGAACAGGCTAAAGGAAGACGCAGATACCATGGCAAAGAAGATAATCTCTCAGGCCATACAGAGATGTGCCCTTGATCATGTAAGCGAGACTACCGTATCGGTCGTAAATTTACCAAATGATGAGATGAAGGGAAGGATAATAGGTAGGGAGGGAAGGAACATAAGAGTTTTTGAAAATCTTACAGGAATAAACATAATCGTGGATGATACTCCGGAAGCCGTGATATTATCTTCTTTCGATCCTGTGAGAAGAGAAATTGCAAGGGTGACACTGGAAAACTTGATAATGGATGGAAGAATACATCCTGCAAGAATCGAAGAAATGTATGAAAAGGCAAGCAAGATCATAAATAACGAGATCAAGGTGGAGGGAGAGCAAGCAGTCTTTGATGCAGGAATTTCGGAATTAAATCCGGGAATCGTTAAAGTACTTGGAAGATTGAAATACAGGACCAGTTATGGGCAGAACGTGCTTCTGCATTCAAAAGAAGTGGCCTATGTTGCAGGTGTGATTGCTTCTGAACTCGGAATGAATATAAAAAAAGCAAAAAGGGCCGGACTGCTTCACGATATAGGCAAGGCTCTAACGCATGACATAGAGGGATCACATGCAATAATAGGCGCCGAACTTGCAAAAAGACTAAACGAAGACGAAGAGATATGTCATGCAATCGAGTCCCATCATAATGAAGTTGAAGCCAATACGGTACTGGATGTGATCATACAGGCTGCGGACCAGATATCGGGCGGAAGACCGGGCGCAAGAAGAGAAACTCTGGAAAGTTATGTTAAAAGACTGGAAAGTCTCGAAAAAATTGCTACAAAATTTAAAGGAATAGAAAAAGCTTACGCTATACAGGCCGGAAGAGAAATAAGAGTTATGGTCAAACCTGAAGAAGTCAACGAAGATTTGTCTCTCGTCCTTGCAAAAGAAATAGCAAAAGAAATAGAGAAAGAAATGGAGTACCCCGGACAGATAAAGGTGACTGTTATCAGAGAAAGCAGAGCAGTCGAATATGCAAAATAACTCCGATCTAAAAAATTTTTTGTCTGAACTTAATATAAAGGATTCGCTTAACATTGAAGAGGACCTGGGGGATGGGTACGTCAGACTGAAAATTTCAGAAGCCGAAAGAAGACAGGCGCTTCAAGATATAAATAGTGTCGAAGACATTATCGTAGAGATGCTTCGCAACAGCAGGGATGCCGGAAGCAGGAATATATTTATCGGAACAAAAAAAATTGAAGATAAAAGAAGAAAGATATATTTTATAGATGACGGAGGAGGTATCCCGCCTCACCTGCAGAATCTTATTTTTGAATCAAGAGTGACCTCAAAGCTTGAAAACGGTAAAAAGGACCCTTACGGATTTCACGGCAGGGGAATGGCATTGTTTTCAATAAAATTAAATGTCGATGATATAAGAATAATTTTCTCGGAAAAGTCCAAGGGCGCGTCATTTTATATAGATATCGATCTATCCAAGATTCCTGAAAAGAAGGATCAATCATTGATGCCGCAAATAATCAAAACAGACGGAAATTTGAATATTATCGGCGGAGTAAACAATATAATAAAAACCATTATAGAGTTCCAGCTTCAAAACAGGGAGATCAACTTTTTTTTTGGAAGCCCAACACAGATACTTTCGACCATGCGGAAAATTTTAAGAAAAGACAACGGGAAAAATGATTATCCTAAATTTGACGAATGGGAAAAATTAAGTAAATTCATACAAAAAAACATTATAAAGGTTACCGAAATTCCCATACTTACGGATAATTATACCGTTATGGAAATTATCTCTAAAAATATATTCAATATGGATATTTCGCAGAGAGGCATTCAGAGAGTAATATATAACGAAATAAAAGCGCTTGAACCCCTTAAAATAGATCCTGAGAGCGGTTCAGGGGAACTTAGGGTCAGCAGCACAGATAAAGAGAAAACAGGTAAAATGCCTGAAAAGAAGCTTAAGCTTTATGATGAATCCAAATTGGCAAGCAGGTTTGAAGATGATGAGATTAGATGTATAATTAAAGCTGCTGAAGATAAGATAAGAGAATTAGGAGATAAATATTTCGTTACTACCGGAGAGAACATAGAATATAAAAAGGCAAATAATATTATAAAGTTGTCGATCGAACTGAAGCAAAAAGAATAAAAATTAAAATAGCACAAATAATAACATGGATAACACTATTAAATTGCTCAAGGTTTCTTCAAAATCAAAGCCCAATTCGGTAGCAGGCGCAATTGCTGGGATAATCAGAAGCGAGACAAGAGTTCAGATCCAGACCATAGGTGCGGGAGCGTTGAACCAGGCCGTAAAAGGCATTGCAATAGCCAGAGGATTTATAGCTCCTACAGGTCAGGAATTAATATGTATACCTTATTTTAGAGATATAGAAGTAAACGGGGAAATAAAGACTGCTATTGTTCTTACTATTGAATCCAAATAATTGTTTAATATTAAGTCTAACACCTTTTAAATTATACTTTCACAATTTTTAAACAAGGGTTTTTATATTTATGAAATTTTTTATCGAGACTTTCGGATGCCAGATGAATGAAAATGACACTGAAAGGATCCAGTTTTTACTTGAAAACTCCGGGCATGAGCAGACAGGGGATATTTCAGAATCCGATGTAGTCATACTTAATACCTGTACCGTTAGAGAAAGCGCGAAAAATAGGCAATATGGACATTTAGGAAATTTAAAAAAGATAAAAAATTTAAAAAAAGACCTTTTGATCTGTATAGGCGGGTGTGCAGCTCAGGACCTCAAACAAAAAATAATCAAAGATTTTCCTTATGTGGACATTGTTTTTGGCACACAAAATATAGCCGATCTCCCGGACCTTATAAACAGACGAATTTCAACCGGCAGGAGCATATGTTCCATTGAAGATAATGGATTTGATCCTGAGCTTTTTAAAGTAAGAAGGAAGCATAATTTCAAGGCTCTTGTACCCATAACCATTGGCTGTGATAACTATTGTTCATACTGCATTGTTCCTATGGTAAGAGGAAATGAAAGATCCATAGAAGCAGAAAAAATTCTAAGGACTATCGAAGAACTTGTATTTGATGGAGCAGTCGAAGTGACACTTCTGGGACAAAATGTAAATTCCTATGGAAAGAATCTAAAGGAGCCGTATACATTTTCGGAACTTCTGGAAAAAATATCGGATATAAAAGGCCTTAAAAGAATCAGGTTTATGACATCGCATCCAAAAGACTTCTCCAATGACCTTATAGATGTCGTAAAAAACAAAGATAATATTGCAAAACATATTCATTTGCCACTGCAGGCTGGCTCGGATAAGATTTTAAAAGAAATGAACAGAAATTATACCAGAAAGGACTACTTTGGTATTATCGAAAATATAAAAAATAAAATCCCTGATTGTGCCATTACTACAGATATAATCGTGGGTTTTCCGGGAGAAGAGAAGGAAGATTTTTTAAAGACAATGGATATGGTTAAAAAAATAAGATTCAACAGGGCATTTACTTTTATATATTCTCCCAGAGCAGGAACAAGGGCTGCTGGCATGGAAGACCGCATTACTATGGATGAAAAGAAACAATGGTTCAGGCAGTTACTTGAGATTCAAAACACGATTTCTTTCGAAGAAAATAATAAGCTTATCGGCAGAAGATTTGAAGTATTGGTTGAAGGAAACAGTTCCAAAAATAATACCCTGCTGGAAGGAAGAATGGAAAACAATACTATAGTGAATTTCGAAGGTGAAAGCAATCTTACCGGTAAGATAATACCGGTTATCGTAAAAAGTGCCAGAACATTTTATGTAAAAGGGAAATTGGCCCGGGATTACTGATCATAATAATTTTAATAATATAAACAAAGTGGAAATAATTAAAAATTCCCTGATTAAATCGATACAAAACAAATTAAAGAATAATGATTTTTATCTTGATGAATTAATTAAAAAATTAACTGATTTAAAAAAAGTCATTGTCATTTGCGGTCCCACATGTGCCGGAAAGAGCAGAGTAGGGATCATTATGGCAAGACTTCTTGATACTGATATCATATCGGTTGATTCGATGCAGGTCTATAGGGGAATGGATATAGGAACCGATAAATATGACCTCGCTGGTTTTGGAATAAAGCAATATATGACCGATATCTTTGATCCGGATCATGATTTGAGCATCAAGGAGTTTAAAGAAATTTGCGATGAAATAATCAAAAATAATTTTTTTATCAAGGATAAAATTCCTCTTCTTGTCGGGGGTTCGGGATTATATATAAGAGGAATAATCAGCGGTATGGATCCTATGCCTGATGAAAACAAAGAGTTAAGGAAAAGGTTAAAAGAAGATATAGAAAACCATGGTTTAGAAAAATATTATTTGAAATTAAAAAAAATAGACCCGGATTACGCAAAGAAAATAAGTGAAAATGACCAGAGGAGAATAATCAGGGCGCTTGAAGTTTATGAAATCACAGGTACCGCCTTTTCCAGCCTTCAGAATAGCTGGAAGAACAAAAAATCAGAATACGATGCCGTTCTTATCGGAATTACACTGGATAGAAAAAAATTGTATGACAACATAGATAAAAGGGTGGATAAAATGTTAGAAAACGGACTGGTAGAAGAAGTAAAAAAACTGATTGATAATGGATATGAAAATTGCCGCAGTGTTCTGCAGGCTGTAGGATATAAAGAAATACTTAAATATTTAAAGGGAGAAATAACATTTGAACAATGTTCCGGCGATATCAAGAGAAATACCAGAAGACTTGCTAAAAAGCAGATGACCTGGTTTAACTCCGAGCCGAAAATTAATTGGATAAGAGCGGATAATTATGATAACATTTTTTACTTAATTAGAGATATTTTTAAAATAATAAAGAATACTGTAAATGAAAAAAATTGAATTTTCAAAACTAAACGGTCAGGGAAATGATTTTATTATTATAGATGCAACCGTCAACCATATAAAATTATCCGGGGATCAGATAACCAGGATGTGTGACAGAAATTTTGGCATAGGCGCCGATGGCTTGATCCTGGTAAGACCATCTAAAATATCCGATTTAAAAATGGATTACTATAACAGGGACGGTTCGATTGCAGAAATGTGCGGGAATGGAATAAGATGCATGGCAAGGTTTGCCTATGAAAACAATCTTATTAATAAAAAAAGTAAGAATTTCAATATCGAGACACTCTCAGGAATAAAAAAAATATTTCTCAATATAAAGGGCGACAAGGTTAAAGATATAAAAGTAGATATAGGCAGTCCCGAATTTAAGCCTGAAAATATTCCTGTTAATATTGGTGATGATAAAATAAAAGAGGTTTTAAACTATAAAATAAAAATCGATTCTACAGTCTTTGTCATTAACTGTATTTCCACGGGCAATCCTCACTGTGTGATATTTCTTGAAAATAATATGGACCTGGATACTTTCCCAGTTGAAAAATGGGGACCCAAAATTGAAAATCATAAGATCTTTCCAAATAAAACCAATGTGGAATTTGTCAGGGTCAAAAACAATGAAGAATTGAATATAAGGATATGGGAAAGGGGAGTAGGGGAAACTCTTGCAAGCGGTACAGGTGCAAGTGCAGCGGCAGTCTGTGCCATAAAGTTAAAAAAAGTCAGAACAAATAAAGTTACCGTTAATGTACGCGGAGGAAAGTTGAATATCACATGGGATTCGCGCGATAATATCATATATATGGAAGGCAAAGTGGAACACAGTTTTGACGGCCGGTATTTTTTATAAATAATTAATATAGAGAGGAATTCAATGCATTTTGAAGAAGCCGATAGGTTAAAATCTCTGCCTCCTTATTTATTTGCCGAGATCGATAAACTGATAAACAATAAAAGAAAAGAAGGGCTGGATGTGATAAGTCTGGGTATCGGTGATCCGGATATACCTACATCCAAAGATATCATAGAGACTCTCTGTAAAGAAGCAAACGATCCAAAAAACCACAGGTATCCCTCGAGTTATGGTTTAAAGATCTTCAAAGAAGCAGTATCAAAATTTTATTTGCAGAGATTCAATGTGACACTTGACCCGGAAAGAGAAGTCATACCGCTTATGGGTTCAAAGGAAGGTATAGCCAATCTGGCTTATACATGCATAAATCCAGGCGATCATGTTATCATGACCGATCCATCCTATCTTGTATATAAGATAAGTACCATATTTGCGGGCGGAATACCATATACGGTTCCGCTGAGGCAGGAGGATGATTTCTTATTAGATACCAGAGATATCGATCCGGAAATAGCAAAAAAAGCCAAAATAATCTATATCAATTACCCAAATAATCCGACTTCAGCAACGTGCAATAAAAATTTTTTTGAGAAGATAGTATCCTTTGCAGAAAAAAATAATATTATTGTCTGCCATGATAATGCTTATTCCGATGTCTATCAGGGTGATAATAAACCAATGAGTTTCTTAAATGCATATGGTTCTAAGAATGTAGGAATAGAATTCAATTCACTTTCAAAAACTTTCAATATGACAGGGTGGAGGATAGGTTATGCCGTGGGTAATGGAGAAATAATCGAAAGCCTTGGTAAATATAAAACCAATGTAGATTCCGGCGTCTTCAATGCCATTCAATATGCCGCAGTCAAAGCTCTGGAAAGTTTTAAAAGACATACGGAATATAATAACAATATTTATAACAGAAGAAGGGAAATGATAAAAAAGACCCTTGATGATACTGGTATAGATTATTTTGATTCCAATGCTACTATATATGTATGGGTAAAGGTTCCAGAAGGATTTACATCAGGATCATTCTCTAAAATGCTGCTTGATAAGGCCAATGTCGTAGTAACTCCAGGTGTAGAATTCGGAAAAAACGGAGAAGGATATATAAGAATCTCCATGACCATAGATGACAGCAGATTAGAAGAAGCCTTAAAGAGGATAAGAAGTGTTCTATGACATGTAACGGCAGCACGTATAATTTGATATGAAAGAAAAAGCTCTTTTAATTTTTATAGATTTCTATAGTTTTAGAAAAAATATAACAAATATTCCGGATTATAATAAGGCATCAAATGAAAATGTAGAAGAATTAAAAAACCTGACTTCAAGTGCCGGTGCAGTCGTAGAAGAAGTACTTTTCGGAAAGCAGGATAAGCCAAACCCCAAATATTTCATTGGAACAGGAAAGTTAGAAGAAGCCAAAAAGATCGTAGATGATAAAGGTATAGAGCTGGTAATCTTTGATGGTGAAATCACACCTACACAGCAAAGAAATCTCCAATTAAAATTAGACACCAAGGTCCTGGATAGGACTGCTTTGATTCTGGATATATTTGCACAGAGGGCCCACAGCAGTGAAGGAAAACTTCAGGTTGAATTGGCTCAATTAAACTATCTTCTTCCCAGATTGATAGGTAAGGGGATCGAGCTGTCAAGATTGGGCGGCGGTATCGGAACAAGAGGTCCCGGCGAGACCAAGCTTGAAGTCGATAGAAGAAAAATAAGAAAAAGAATCAGTCTCCTTGAAAAGAAAATACATCAGATCAGCACGCAGAGGAGTACACAGAGAAAGAGCAGGGAAGAAGGGAACGTATTTCAAATAGCGCTTGTGGGATATACAAATAGCGGTAAGACCACTCTTCTTAACTCTACGACCAATGCAGACGGATATGTAGAGGACCGTCTTTTTTCAACTCTTGACTCGACTACAAGAAAATTGAAAATATATCCTAATTCCGAAGTCTTGATATCCGATACGGTCGGATTCATAGAAAAATTGCCGCATCAGCTCATAGCATCCTTTAAATCTACTCTCGAGGAAGTCAAAAGATCTGATTTGCTTTTACTTGTTTCCGATATAAGCAAACCGGATTTCGAGAACAATATTACGAGCGTCAAAAATGTACTGAAAGAGATCGAAGCAGCCGGGAAGCCAATGTTACTGAGTTTCAATAAAATCGATAAATTAAGCAACGCAGAAATAGAAAGATTAAAAATAAAATATAAAGATGCAATATTTATATCTGCTTTAAAAAAGACCGGATTTAACGAATTATATCAGGCAATCAAAAAAATAATCGAAAAGCATTATTTGGATATAGTCGTTAAGATTCCTTATAATGAGAATAAACTTATTTCTTTTATTTATGATAACTGCCAGGTTCTCGGACGAAGGAATCTAGGAGACTGCGCTATTTTAAATCTGCATGTGAATTCAAGATATTGTTCCGTGTTATCGAAGTATATATACAGAAGAGGAAAGAGCAGGGGAGTAAGGATAGAAGAGAAGTCGATATAGTTTAAAAATATTTTCTGATCACTCCGATGACTTTTCCAAGTATTTTTACGTCATTTACTACAATTGGTTCCATATAATCATTTTCAGGCATCAATTTTATTTTTTTATCCGTCTTGAAAAATCTTTTTACCGTTGCTTCATCTTCCAGCAGAGCTACGATTATTTCTCCGTTTATTGCACTTTCCTGTTTCCTTACAACAATATAATCCCTGTCAAGGATACCGGCATTGACCATACTGTCTCCTCTTACGTGAAGGATAAATACTTCTTTTTTACCTTTTACGAAGTCCGGTGAAAGAGGAAAATAGTCTTCGATGTTTTCATTTGCAAGAATAGGTTTTCCGGCAGTTATATTTCCAACCACGGGTACATATACGAGATTATTGAAACCACGATCGATTGTTTCATCTTTATGTCTGGGGAATATAGAAATGGCTCGCGGTTTGAAAGGATTCCTTTTAAGATAACCTTTTTCTTCAAGTTTTTTTAAATGGGAATGAACGGTTGCCGAGGAACTTAGGTTGACTGCCTGGGCTATTTCTCTTACAGATGGAGGATAACCTGATTCTTTGATCTTCTTGTTGATGTACTTTAGAATGGTTTCCTGTCTTGCGCTGATATTATTATCCATAATTTTTTAAAATAATATTTGTTATTTTAATTTCAATCATTATAACAAAAAAGAATAACAAAGGCAAACATAGGTTCGCTTTTCTATATTACGGTATTGCTGTTTATCTTTGCCGTCCCTCCCGGAGGTTTCTTGTTATTCTTCTGCTTTTTTTATCCAGGTCATCATCTTCCGCAGATCTTTGCCAACCTTTTCTATAAGGTGATTCTCTTCCTTCTTTTTGATTGCATTATATAAAGGACGTCCGGCTTCGTTTTCAAGTATCCATTCCCTGGCAAAAGCACCGTCCTGGATATCTTCAAGCAATTTTTTCATATTCTCTCTGGTCTGGGCAGTTATGATTTGTTTACCTTTTACCATATCGCCATACTCTGCGGTATCGCTTATCGAGTATCTCATCCATGATATTCCGCCTTCATATATCAAATCCACAATAAGTTTTAGTTCACTTAATACTTCAAAATATGCGATTTCAGGCTGATATCCTGCTTCTACCAGCGTATCGAAACCCGCTCTTATAAGCTCGGTAGTCCCTCCGCAAAGAACGGCCTGTTCTCCAAAAAGATCAGTTTCCGTTTCTTCTTTGAATGTAGTGGTGATGATACCAACTCTTCCGGCACCGATTGCTTTTGCATAGGCGAGAGCGTACTGCTTGGCCTTTTTAGAATAATTCTGATGAACTGCAATTATTGCAGGGACACCGCTTGATTCTGTATACATCCTTCTTACAATATGGCCCGGTCCTTTTGGGGCTATCATAATGACATCTATATCTTCTCTGGGGATGATCTGATTGAAATGAATATTAAAACCGTGAGCAAAGCATAGTACATTTCCTTTTTCAAGGTTTGGCTCTATATATTTGTAATAGATATTTTTCTGTACCGTATCCGGTGCCAGAAACATTATTATATCGGCCATTTTTGAAGCCTTATCGGTGGTATATACTTCGAATCTTTTTTCTTTTGCCATATTCCAGGGTTTGCTTCCTTCTAGTTCTCCCACAATAACATCCATTCCGCTGTCCCTCAGGTTTTGAGCATGAGCATGTCCCTGACTTCCATATCCGATTATTGCTATCTTCTTTCCGTTCAGTATTTTCATATCTATATCTTTATCATAATGAATTTCCGCCATTGTTCCTCCTTTTAATTTTTACCGACTAATATAATTACAACAGGGTAGGGGATTATATAATTGATTTGCTTTCTATTCTAGCAAATAACCAAAAAAAGTATATAAAAATTGAATAAGATCGATTAAAAAAATATTTTAAATTATCTATTGACACGAACATATGTTTGGTTATATTATTATAGCGAACATATGTTTGTGTGCTTATTTTAATTAAATTCGGTAAACCAACGGGGCAATAAAGAGGTAAGAACAATTGGGAATGACAAAAATAAATTTTAAAAAAATATTTTTATATATTCTTATAATTGTTGTTGGATTTTTGGTTATAACAGCATTTTATTATAATAGATATAAATTTAGCGGCATAACTACAACCAGATATACCAGGGTAAGTCTGGAATATGAAACCAATATAGACGAACTTGCAGACAAATATTCCAATAATATTACCAAATCAAGATTTGTAAGTGAAATCAAGAGAATAAATGATATAGAAGATACCTCAGACTATATCCCGGGAAATTCTACCATAATCATTCCTATAATCGAATTTGAATAATATAATTTGTATTATTCAAGGGTTTTAAGTAAACTAATTTCATTAATCTCATAAAACATTGTTTAAAAAATTACTATAAATAGTGTTTTTGAATAAATGATAACCATTAAAGTAAAAGTACTTGATAAATCAATTCCTGTTCCAGGATATGCCCATGCCGGTGATGCAGGGCTTGATCTTTATAGTGCTGTCGACTGTGGCTTAAAACCTTTTGAAAGGAAAAAGATACCAACTGGTATTAAAGTATCCATACCCAAAGGTTATGCAGGATTTATCCAGCCAAGGTCGGGTATTGCTTTGAAAAATGGCATAGGAATGGTAAATGCCCCCGGGCTCATCGATTCTGCATTTAGAGGGGAGATCTGTGCAATTCTTATAAACCTTGATCCTGATAATACTTTTCACATAAAAAAAGGAGATAAGATCTGCCAGATGGTTGTACTTGGAGTCGAAGAAGTTCGTCTTAATATTGTTGATGAATTGGATGAAACTGCAAGAGGAGAATCTGGTTTCGGAAGCACAGGTTAGCAGAACTTCGCGTATTATTTGACTTCTTCTATATTATATACATAAAAAGTGCTTATTTTCTTATATATAATTAACTTCCGATAATATATATTATGTTAACTTTAATATAATAGCTTTAAATTTCTTAATTATTATCAAATGTTATTTGTTTTATAGATCAGGTGTTTTGATTACGCGGGCTGGATTCCCCACTGCCAGACAATTGGCAGGAATAGAATCCAGTATCAATGAGTGTGCACCTATTGTAGTATTATCACCGATTTTAACGGGACCAAGTATCGTGACATTTGTATATAGGATGACATTATCTCCGATATCGGGATAACCGGGATCGCCATGATGAAATATCGAATGTCCAAGGCCGCCCAGTGTGACATTAGAAAAAATACTTACATTATTTCCAATCTTTACTCCCCTGCCGATTACTACTCCGGCCGAATGCCATATTCTGCATCCGGAACCTATTTCTGCACCGGGATCTATTTCCGCTCCGTTAAAGAAAAAATTTATCCTGCAGCATATTTCAGCAATCAGTCTAAGCCTTATTTTATAAAGTTTACGATAGAATCTGTAAAATATTATTGCCTGTACCCCTGGTTTTATGAGTATAATTCTTAAAGCGCCCCATATACTGGGTTTACCCTTGATTGTGCCATATCTGCTGAAGAGATATCTGACATCGCCCTTTAAATTACCATTATTATTGGTTTTCATTTTGTGGAGGAAATATGCTACTTTGTCAATACTAATAATTAATACTAATGATTAGAAAATAAGAATAATCATGACTTTTAGAATTTGAATATATTAAAAAATTATCTATTTATATACTTAAATAATAAACTATCATAATCTTTTTTATAGAATAATTTTATATTTATATCCGGATATAACTCTTTTAATTTTTTAATTTTATAATTTTTCTTTGTAACCAGATTCTGATTGAGAGTGGTAAGTTCAATATAAATATTCAGGTCCGTCAGGTAGAAATCAGGTGTAAAACTAGATTCGGGATTTCCTTTTACGTCAAACTCCAATATAAAGGTCCTTGGTTCATATTCCCATCTTATTTTATAAAAATCCAGTATCCTGGAAAATTCTTTTTCACTGGTGTGTGCAAATCTAATATTTTCGGGACTTTTGAATTTACCCCCGTGATTATTGTTTTTATTTACATTTTCTCTGATTTCCAATAAATTTTTTCCCATTTACTTTTAAAAAACCTCCACTAAAATTTTAAGATATTATTATCTTCTATAACTTCCTGAATCCATCCCTATTTCTGCTTTTTTATTATTTTTCATAAGGTATTTCTCTATGTCACCATTCAAATCAGTATATACCTTACCCAGAGCTATACCGAATACACCCTGACCGCTTTTTAATGTATCCACTATCGCCTTATCTGAATCACAGGCATAAACAGTATTTCCATCGGAAATCAGCGTCAATCTTAAAAGTCCATTACCACGGCTGCTTTCGTTATCATATTCATCAAGGTATCTTTTTGTTTTTCTTAATTTCTGCAGACTTATACCGGCTTCCATCAATTTTTTTATGACCTTCAACTTCATTAAATCATTAAAGTCATACGTCCTTCTGCTTCCATACCCCCCTGCCCTATTTACGGAAGGCTTTACAAAACCGGTCCTATCATAATAGTCGAGCTGTTTATATGTGATCCCTATTATCCTGCATACTTCCGCAGAACCATAAAATTTTTTTACAACTGCACTTTCCATCAGTGTCTATTCTTTGTTTACTTTATAATAATCTTAATTACATCATTGTAATTACATCATTGTAATTTTAAAATTTAAACCTATCAAAGTCAATAGAAGGTATAATGAATTTCATGTTTCATAAGCATGTCGAAAGATAAAATACTTTTTTTGAAGTTTAAGAAATTAAAGAAAGAAGGTTTTTGAACCGTATTTATTTTAGAAATTTTTTTTAAAATCTTCCGGTTCCACATTGTCGAGGAAATTTTTAAATTTTTTCACCTCATCTTCGATTGACTGTATTCTGAGTCCACCTGATTCCAGTACCTGTTCCGCAACATAAATATCGCATTTACTTCTTACAGCGGTTGCGATAGCATCGGATGGCCTTGAATCGACTCTGATCACTTTTTTATCCGTATTCATGATATTGATTACAGCATAAAAAGTATTGTTTTTTATTTCCGTTATTTCTATATTATCAATACTTATTTTCAAATTATTGATAATATTTATTATTAAATCATGTGTCATGGGTCGGGGTGTTTTTATTTTTGACATTTCAAGAGCAATGGCTGAAGCTTCATAGGGCCCTATCCATATTGGTAAATATCTATTTCCCTTTTCTTCTTTTAGAAGCAGGATCGGTTTGTTGGATGGCAGTTCTATCCTTACCCCTTCAAGTATCATCTTTATTAGATTGTCATTCTTTTTGATTTTCAACTTTTTTTTAAAATATTTTTGCCTGTAATTATATAACACTTGATTGTATAAATCGATAAACCATATCTAAAGGATCATACATAATAATATGCATATGGTTAAAAATCTATTTAAAGTCTGCCCATAGATTTAAGATCATAAGATCATTAAGATCATAAGATCATCATGTGGAGCTGCTTTTCAGTGACTCGATATCTTTTTTTACAGTATCCAATCTTAATTCATATATCGATGGAAGATTTCTATATTTCTGCTTATAATCAAGCCCGTAACCGACTATATATTTTTCTCCGATCTTAAACCCAGCATATTTAACATTGATTTCTGCAATTCTTCTAATATCCCTGTCCAGAAGCGTACATATTTCAATGCTTTTGGGGAATCTTGATTTTAGATTTCTTAACAGATAGCTTATAGTAAGTCCGGTGTCAATAATATCCTCTACGATCAATACATCCTTCCCTTCAATGGATTCATCGAGATCCTTGGTAATCCTGACCACACCTGTAGAGGTATCATTGATACCATACGTAGAAATACTCATGAAATCTATACTCAGGGGAAGATCGATTTCCTTGCTAAGATCGGCCAGAAATATCACTCCCCCTCTTAATATACTTACAAGCAGGAGATTTTTATATTTATAATCCCTTGTGATTTCCCGTCCCAGTTCGGAAATTCTGTTTTTTATATCCAGGCCCGTAAATAATTCTTTTCCTAAAATACTGCTTTTTATTAATTCTTTTTGGGTTTGATCACTCAAAATATAATCGGGCTAATTAAATATAATTTTCTAATATGTAAGCCTTCCTGAGTCCTGTGTAATTGCTACCCAGGTCGAACCTGTGTTAAATAACATGATTCTGCCTTCATCATCCCTGTATAGGAATGGATCGAAAGCCGAGGCCCTTTCCCAGGTCCCTTCTACGACTTTTCCGTCCATGAAAAAGAATGCTTTGCCTATATCTCTGGCTCCGGTTGTCCTGACCACCATATGACCGCTTGCATCTATAGGACCTTCGATATTTGTAATCATGACAATTACATTACTTACTGTTATCTGCTGTCCGGTTTCGTAATCGGTATGTTGTATACCTGCCTGATATTTATAATAAACATTTTCTTCTTCATTATATTCAAAGTAGGTTTCATACGCACTTTGATCCGAGAAATCAATGGCTATATTACTTGTATCACCTCTATCGGAAATATCTGCATCCAGTTTAAATCTTAAAGGAGACTGCCCTCCTTCTAATGAATATCCGATATTTCCCGCTTCTTCTTTCAATGCGATTGTAGACATAAAAGCAGTATGTTCCGTAATGGCACTTCTGTTATAGTCTCTCCAGCCTGAATTAGAATTAGCCGCAATAGAGCTATTACCGGATTGGTCGCCCAATGGCGTCAGTACGTCCAGTCCAAGATCATCGATTGCTTTATATGCCTCTGTATAGGTGCCCCAGAATGCATATATTGGATCGAAACTCCTTGCAATCTCTGCATAATATATCCTTGCACTTCTGACCGGACCTACGATTTCTGCATCATAAGAAGAATAAACAACTACGTATCTCGTCACTCCATATTCGTCAACAACTTCAAATATAATATCTGCATAAATGAGCCCTGATTGTGGCCTTGCATCCGGAGTATTTTCAACCATTATGGCAAGAGGTCTGCTATCCAGTACCGTATCGGATATCTCCAATCCGCTTAAGATATTTATATTTCCGGTTATTTCCGTTCCGCCTACCTCATTTCCGTTTTCTTCTTCAACAGTTTCTTCTTCGGCTGCTTCTTCTTCTACGGTTTCCTCTTCGCCTCCTGGCTCTGAAGTGCCGGGTTCTTCCTCCGTTACCTGACCGAATTCACAACCTGTAAAGACCAGGATAGAGATTAAAGCAATAACCGATAGTACCACAAATAATCTTAATAAAAAAAGTCCACTGTGTGATTTATTCTTTTTGAAATCCAATTTTATACCTCCGAATTAATTTCATACATGTCTTTTTAATAACAAATTTCTAACTATTATAATTGTAAATGTTAAAAAGTAAAATACTAATAAGAATAACAATATATATATAGTTTCCACTTCTTTTTTTGTAGATAATTCTTCGTAAATAAAGGCATCGCTGATGTCTTCTCTTGCAATAAGATCTATTTCTTCTATTTTTTTATCGTTAACGATTACTTCCATGGTTCCCATAACATCGTTTTCTTTCACAGGCAAAACTATATCGTTTTTTACCTTGTTCTCTATATCGACAACATCACTATTTATATTTATAAGTTTTATATAATCTCTATCAGGATATAAATTTACACCTGCAATTGTCGGTCCCCCCGTATTTACAGTCAGAGCCGGCTGTTTTAAATCTACGATTTTTACATATTCCAGGTTGTTGTAAGCCCAGTTCAGTAATTTTAATGCATCTTTGTCTCTTTCCTCCAGAGAAGCGCTGTCCATAGTTACGGTGATAAGTTCTAAGTTTTCTTTTTCGGAATAGAGTACAAGACAGAAACCGGCGTTAATGGTATAACCGGTTTTTACTCCTTTTATATAATCATGATTCAGAAGTGTGTTTGTATTTATTAACTCTATTTCTTCTTTATTTTTTTTAATAATATCTTCTCTGGTATTGACGATTTCTCTGAATAATTCATTTTTCATACAGTAACTGGCAATTTTGGCAATATCTGCTGCTGTCGTTTTGTGGTAAGGAAACTCATCATCCAGTCCATTTGTATTCTGAAAAAAAGAATTTACTGCTCCTATTTCTTCTGCTTTCTTATTCATCAATTCCACAAATTCCTCTGTGTTTCCTGAAACATATTCAGCCAGTGCGACTATAGCGTTATTATGTGAAGATATAAGAGATGCTTTAAGCAGATCAAGCAGTGTTATACTGTCACCGGATTTAAATCTAAATACTGAATGATTTTTCCCTGAAGCATTCTTTGATATCTTCGTTATTTCTTCCATATCATCTATGTTTTCAATAGCGACAATTGACGATAGTATCTTTGTTATGCTGGCAGGATACATCAATGCGGAGGAATTCTTCTCCCAGAGAATATCTCCTGTCTCATAATTAACAACTACTGCGGCTTTTGCAGATATATCGATCCTGTCGTTATAAACAGCAGTATCCGGATCACAGTAGATCTCATCAGAACCCGTAAAAAAGAAGCAAGAAAAAATTATAAGGAAGGTTAATAGATACGCCAATATGCAGTATATCTTTGAAATTTTTTGAATTGAGACCGAAGAACCGCTAACCATCATTTATGTTTTTCCAGAAACTTCCTATTTTCTTTTTTCACCAAAAGTTCTTGAAAATCACAGAGCACTCTTTCTAACTTGCTTACGATTCTAGCTGCTCTTATATGAGCATCTTTTTTATTCGACATCATTAAAGGAAAAATTATTTGCTGAATAAATGAAGAGTGACGGCTGGCAAAATTTTCAAATAATTTCAAATGTTTTATCTGTATCCCATATCTGGATAACTCACTTATGATCTTTAGAATCTCGATATCATCTGAATCTATGATATATTTACCATCTTCCTCGCTCCATCCAAAAATTTCATTTTCAACCAGACTTTTTATCAAAGATGGTGCAAGTTTGAATTTTTTAGAAATATCTTCCAGCGAGAACGACTTTGTTTCATACTCAGGTTTAAATTCTTCTCCCAATTTAAGCTGAAGATTTTCTATAGATTTACCTTCACTCAGGAATTTCTTAAAATCCCTTGATTTTAGTTTTTCTTTTATAACATCCAGAGGCATATACAGATCCTTTTGCATCTTTAATATAAAATTCAGTTTTTCTATATCTTCTCTATAAAAAATTCTGTATTTATTAGATGCCCTTTTAGGCGTCAGAAGTCCTTCGGATTCTAAGAACCTGATTTTACTATTGGTCAAATCAGGATAAATCTTTTTAAAATTTTTTACGACCTTACCTATCGTAAGATATTTTTTTTCCGGTAACTGCTTGTCCATTTAATCCTTTCTGCCGGTACAGAAAAATAAAAATATATACTTTCCGATCTGTATTCTATCCCCGTTCTTTAAAATGACATTGTCTACTAACTCCCCATTCACATAGCTTCCGTTTAAGCTTACCGAATCTTTTATTAAAAAATCATTACCGGATCTTTTTATTACTGCATGTTTTCTGGATACCGTTATATCATCAAGAAATATATCCGATTCAAGATTTCTTCCGATTGTGAGTTTAGATTTATTTATCAGAAATTTGTCTCCGATATTAGGACCTTTTATTATAACTAGCCCGCTGCTGCCTCCCGGTATTTTTTTTATATCTTCGAGTATACTACTGGCTATCTCTTCTATGCCTTCAATTTTTTTATCAATAATAGATTCGGTTTTTTTATTTTTTGGTTTATTTTCCATTTCTTATTCCCAATCTATCACTTTAGAATTAATCATATATAAAACATATGGTCGGGACGAGAGGATTCGAACCTCCGACCCCCAGTACCCCATACTGGTGCGCTAAACCAAACTGCGCTACGTCCCGTCTTTCTCTATTTTAAGATAATACAAATGATTAGTAAAGTTATCTATCAGGGTAATATCTTAAACCTCGGATTTAAACTTTCTTTTCATCAGTTTATTGACAGATTCAACCGGACTTAAATCTTTATAGATTATTTCATAGACACATTCGGTAATTGGAACCTCTATATTCAGTTTCCTGGAAATATCATAAACCGCTCTGGTAGTATTGACACCTTCTGCAACCATATACATATTCTCAAGAACTTTACCTATACTATCACCACTTGCTATACTTTCGCCCACACATCTGTTTCTGCTGTTTTTACTTATGCATGTTGCTATAAGATCTCCCATCCCCGCCGCTCCTGAAAATGTCATAGGGTTAGCGCCTAGCCTGTTTCCTAGCTTGGCCAACTCGTGCAATCCTCTGGTAATAAGAGAAGCTTTTGTGTTTGCCTTGTATCCCATGCCATCGGAAATACCCGCCGCAATCGCTATAATATTTTTGACTGCTCCGCCAATCTCGACACCAATAATATCGCTATTGGTATAGACTCTGAATTTGTCCGTAGATATTATAGGCTGAATATATTTTAGTGTCTCTTTATTATTTGATGCCGCTACCGACACGCTTGGCAGTCCATCCGCAATTTCTGAAGCTATGTTAGGACCGGATAATACACAGATCTCTGAAATAGATCTTCCGGGCAGGCATTCTTCCATCACCTGCGATAATCTTAAATTAGTCCCGGTCTCGAGTCCTTTTGCTACATTTAAGATACATTTTATATATCTGGTATTTTTCTTTATAATTTCATAAAATTTTTTTATTATTTCTCTCAAAGCATGCGATGGTACCGCAAAAATAATGATTTCCGGATTTCCGAAACCATCTTCAGTTTTTGTAAATGGTGTGACGTTTTCGGGAATGTATAGATCGCAAGTGTACTTTTTATTTTTTCTTGATTTTTTTATTTCTTCATAAGTGTCCTTACTTCTTGTCCATAAATTGATATCGTAACCTTTTCCTGCGAGTATCACCGAAAGTGTCGTTCCCCAGCTACCAGCGCCTATTATAGTTATAACGATCTTTTTTTTCATAATCCGTTTACTTTAAATTTAATATTTGAATTTAAAAAATATCGGGGTACCTGTAAAACCGAATTTATCTCTTATATTGTTTTCAATATATCTTATAATATTTGACTTTCTTTTTACATCCATATTCGAATAAACCAAAAAAACCGGAGGCGACGATTTTAACTGTCTTATAAATTTGATTTTAAATCT
>DATBWH010000022.1:0-4720 GCA_036514895.1 Candidatus Humimicrobiaceae bacterium | reverse complement strand
CTGCACTGGGTGCTTGGATCGAATAAGGGAAGCTCGATTTATCCTGTTTTCGAAGAACTGGGAGTTGCCCAGAATGTGAAGTTTTATTTTACTGAACGATTCAGGAAAATCGAGTTGAAAGGGAAAATCCTTACTGTCTATACGAATCTGGATAAGCTTGAAGAAGAGGTTCTGAGATTATTCCCTGATGAAAAGAAAGCTATAAGAAAATTAATGAACCTGATTCGTTTTTATACCAGATTCAGGCCGCCGCTTGATGCTGATTTTGGCAATTACGGCTTTCTTGATATTCTAAAGATGCTGCCGTACATGCCCTCCTTCTTAAGGCTTAAAAATACTAGAATAGAAGACTTCCTTTCTATGTTTAAAAATGATGTCATGCGTGAAATGCTCTTTCAGATGTTTCCGGTGAAAAAAATGCCGGCACTCATGGTTGTCTTGCCGCTTGCATATTTTCATAATCACGAAGGAGGCTATCCAATAGGAGGTTCACTTCATTTTGCCCGTTCAATTGAGAAACTTTATTCTTTTCTTGGAGGAAAAGTCAATTATAACTGCCGGATAAGAAAAATACTGTTAGAAAATGGGAAAGCAGTTGGAGTCGAAACAGATAAGGGTAAAAGAATCCGGGCTGATATTGTCATTTCTGCAGCCGATGGTAGATCTACGATATATGATATGCTGGAAGGAAAGTATATAACCCAGGAAATAAATGAGATGTATGAAAAGCCAAGTTTATGGCCGCCTATAATCTCCATAAGTTTAGGGGTAAAGCGGGATCTGTCTGGTGAAGTAGAGATCAATTGTTTCAAACTTGATGATCCGCTTATAATCGGAGGCAAAAAATGTGAATGGATGGGTTATTTTCATTTCTGTCAGGATCCTTACTTTGCTCCAAAGGGTAAGAGTGTCATAAAAATCCAGATAGAATCAGATTATGATTATTGGAAATCTCTTTATGAAGATAGACAGAAATATCGAATGGAAAAGCAAAAGGTCCTTGATATGTGCATTAAACAACTGGAGAAGAGACTTCCCGGTATAACGGATCAGATCGAAGTAACAGACATAGCAACCCCTGTTACCTGGGAGCGATATACTGGTAACTGGCAGGGTTCATATCAGGGATGGCTTCCTACGGTGCAACTCTTTGGAAAATTTTTACCAAAACAGCTGCCGGGACTGGAGAATTTCTATATGACCGGCCAGTGGATTTTCCCGGGCGGTGGTGTGCCAATGTGCATGGCTCAGGCAAGAAGGCTTATTAAATATCTGTGCAAGGGAGAAAAAAGGGAATTTGTTTCAAAAGCATAGGAAAACTCGCAGGCTTTATCATCCCGGAGTGTCATATAAATCAATTTCCTCTTAATATTTTAAACCTATCTGCTATAATATTATGAATTTTGCTTATAGCTTTAAATATCATGGGAACTTAAAAATATTAAAATTGGAAAAAAGGTAAATTTAAATTGCTTGATCATAAAATATTATATAATTCGGAATCTATTTCCGGTGAATATGCAAAAAGAGATTATCTTGAGGGTGCCGAATCTGCAATAATCGAAAAATTTGACAGCAGGTTAAAAGAAATTGACATGCTTGATATGGGGGTGGGAGGAGGACGCACCACTAAATATTTCGCCCCTCTGGCAGGGAGTTATATCGGTGCGGATTATGCACCTAATATGATCGCCAAATGCAAAATCAGATATAGAGATAAGTATTGTTTTGTGGAAAGTGACGTAAGATCGATGAACGTGTTTGGAAGCAGCATGTTTGATTTTGTGCTGTTTAGCTATAATGGAATCGACAGCTTCAGCCATGAAGATAGGCTTACAGCCCTTAAAGAAATAAGAAGGGTACTTAGAAGTAACGGATATTTCTATTTTTCTTCACATAATTTAAACTGGGAAAATCTTTCAGATCTCTTTAGCTTTAAATCGAACAAAACAGGAACAGATAAAAATAATGGTTCCGGTGATTTTATAAAGTCTCTCGGTAACAACATTAGATCCGGTTTTAAAAAACTTCGCTTGAATATTTTAAATAGGAGTCTTCACAGAAAAGATTTTGTTCAACAGTTAAGGGAAAATCAGAAGGGCTTACTTTTCGATAATTCACTTAATGGAAAGGCAAGTGTCTATTACGTAACCAGGGCCGAGCAGATAAGGCAATTGGAAGATGCCGGTTTTAAAAATATAACTATTTATTCCAGAAATGGTACGAATACTGAAAAAGAAGATATATTGAATAAAGACGGATGGATTTATTATCTTTGCGAGGTAGATAAATAGAGCCTTTTAACGACCAGAGGTTAAATAGACATACCAAAATACAGGTTGTTTTTTATTTTTATTTTAAAATTATATAATTAGTTGATTAGAAACCTGGAAGACTGCATAAAGTATTATTTTAAGATTTCCGCAGTTTTTAGAAAATATAAACAAAATTTTTAAAAGAGTAAAGTTGGACAATAGAGCAATAGGAATTTTTGATTCAGGTGTCGGGGGGCTAACCGTTCTATGGGAAATCATGAAAGTTGTTCCCGATGAAAGTACCATATATTTCGGGGATACAAAAAGATTTCCCTACGGACCGAGGGACTTGGATGAGGTCAAAAAATTAGTCTTCAAAATAACCAGGTTCCTTTACGATAAGGATGTAAAACTTATTGTGATTGCCTGTAATACTTCCACTGCCGCTGCCCTTAATGATTTGAAGCGGCAGTATGATATACCGATTATAGGGGTCATAGAACCCGGAGCAAGGACCGCTGTTTACAATACCAGAAATAAAAGGGTCGGTGTGATTGCAACCGAGGGTACTATTAAAAGCAATGCATATCCGGATGAAATCACAAGGATAGGCCCGAATATAAAGACATTTTCCGTGTCGGCTCCTTTACTCGTAGATTTTATAGAGAAAGGTATTCTTGAGGGAAGGAGTCTTGATAAGGTGATCAAAGGTTATCTAAAACCGTTATTCGATGCCGGTATCGATGTATTGATACTGGGCTGTACCCATTTTCCATTGATAGAAAAGCAGATCTTAACCTGCAGCGGTAATGGGATAAAAGTAATAAGTTCTGCGGTGGAAACTGCAAAGGATGTCAAGAAAATCCTTGAGGAAAGAGGATTATGCGCAGACAAGGGGGAAAAACCTGAAAGAATTTTTTACGAAACGGGAATAAAGAGCAAATTCTTTGAAGTCGGGAAGATGTTCCTGGGTGAAGAGATAAGAGAAGTCATAAAAGTAAAATTAGATATCTAAAATTATAAAATACCTTAAAATTTCATTAAAGAGAAAGGTTTCTTGTAATGATTAAAAGGATAGACGGCAGAAAAAAAGACGAAATAAGAAAAATAAAAATAACAAGAAATTATATATCCCACAGCGATGGTTCGGTATTTATCGAAATGGGGAAAACGAGGATTGTGTGTACTGCCACCATAGAAGATAAAGTCCCCAGATTTTTGACAGGGAAGGGGTCGGGCTGGATCACAGCTGAATACGATATGATTCCCGGTGCCGCTCCGCAGAGGATTATACGAGCCCAGACTGCGGGAAGAATAAATGGCAGGACCCATGAAATCCAGAGGCTGATCGGCAGGTCACTTAGAAGCGCGGTTGACCTGAGTAAGATTGGCGAAAAAACCATCTGGATAGATTGTGATGTGATCGAAGCTGATGGCGGGACAAGGACCGCGTCGATAACCGGCAGCTTTATTGCCCTTTTCGATTGTATGCATTCATTGATCGGGAAGAAGATCATCGGGGCAATGCCAATAGAAAATTTTTTGGCTGCAATAAGCGTGGGCGTAGTCGATGGAGAGATACTGGTGGATCTCTGCTTTGAAGAGGATTCAAAGGCACAGGTTGATATGAATGTGGTCATGAATTCAAAAGGTGAACTTATAGAAGTGCAATCTACTGCAGAAATAACTCCTTTTAGTAGAGAAAGTTTCGATAAAATGATGGAAAAAGCAACTGCCGGTATCAAAGAAATCATAGAAACTCAAAAAAATATATTGAGTCAGGATATATAATTTTTATTTTTTTATTATCTATTCATACAGGTGCTTAATCTTTGCAGATAGTTATTGCTTCAAAAAATTCAGGAAAGATCCTGGAGATACAATCATTCTTTAGCAGTTTGCAGAAAGTGCAGTGGCTCACTTTTAAAGATTTTGAAAGCTTTCTTGATATAAAGGAGAAAGAAGAGAGCTTTGCGGAGAATGCAAGGTTAAAGGCTCTCAGTATTTCTCGTTATACAAATAAAATCACTCTTGGTGATGACTCGGGATTAGAAGTAGACTTCTTGGAGGGCAGGCCAGGAGTAAAGTCGTCAAGATATGCCAGAGCAGACGCCACTGATAAGGAGAACAGGGATAAGCTTCTTGGAGAAATGAAAAATATCAGGGATTTCTCAGAGAGAACGGCCCGGTTTATCTGCAGTATGATTCTATGGGATCCGGTAAAAAGTTCTATCTTTGAAGCAAGGGGTATCTGTGGAGGCTCTATAGGTTTCGAGGAAAAAGGTACCGGCGGTTTCGGTTATGATTGTATCTTCATTCCGTCCGGCTATAATAAGACAATGGCCCAGTTGACACAGGATGAAAAAAATAAGATCAGTCACAGGGGCAAGGCTCTCAAGGCTGTATATGGATTTATTGTAAATTTATAAAATTATGTTATTATTTTTCTGCTAAAGTATCGGTTT
>DATBWH010000021.1:0-12660 GCA_036514895.1 Candidatus Humimicrobiaceae bacterium | reverse complement strand
TCGAAGTGGAAATGATAGAAGTCATAATTTTCATTATCTGTTGGTTTTTGATGGATCACCATTACATAGGGCATCCTGAAATCAAATAGTTTATTATATCTATTCACCAATTCTTTTATTATTCTTGATAGAGCAATGATTTCTCCCCCACCTAATTCACACAAGCTTTGCAGATGTTTCAACGGATAAATATGTGCCTCATAGGGCCATCGGGCATAAAATGGAACGAATGCCACAAAATCATCGTTCGCGGTAATGATCCTGCTTCTTTCCTTTAATTCCCTCTTTACTATCTGGCAATGAAGACACTTCTTCTTTTCATCGAAGAATCCTTTCGCGGATTTTAATTCTTCTAAAATTACCGGGGGTATAAAAGGAAATGCATAAATCTGGCCATGCGGATGTGATAGTGTGACTCCTATTTCCTCACCCTTATTTTCAAAAATCAAGACATATTTTACGAATTCTTTTTTGCCAAGATTTGAATACCGGTCTATCCACACTTTTATCAGGTTGCCTATTTTCTCTAGAGGCAAATCCTCTAAATATAGATCATGGTTTGAAGTGTAGCAGACAACTTCACAAATCCCTTTGGACTGCCGTAACTCATATTTAAAATCACAACCGGCATTTATTTTTTTATTATCCACTTTTTCTGGATTCTTATCGAAAGTCGGGAATTTGTTTTCAAAAACAACTATATCATAATCACTTTCAGGGATCTCGGTTTCCATCTTACCTTTTTTTGTGGGGCATAGAGGGCAAAAATCTTTTGGCGGGTGGAAGGTCCTCTCCTGTCTTTTAGTGGCAATAGCTACCAGTTGATTTTTGATTGGGTCATATCTCAACTGGAGCATTTTTAACCTCTCTTACCATTTCAGGAATTCTTTAAAAAGAATAATATATTAAATATCTTCCGTCATTTTTTATTATTACTCGTTTTTTAAGACCGGAATTTTCTTTACATCCCTGGTTTACCGGATATCCGCTTCCCTCAGATGATTGTTTTTTTCTTTTACTTGCTCTGCTATTATCGTTCCCGATTGATTTTAATTCTTCTTTTTTCATCTCTTTTATTTATCCGTAAGTCTTAATCTTTTTGTTCCATCCGAGAATAAGCAATCTATAAAATCAGGTGAAATGTTGAATTTTTTTAAAAACTTTTTCCCCACTGTATCGGTAATACCTTCGACTTCGCTCTTTTTTACAATGCTGATGATACTTCCTCCAAATCCTGCTCCCATCAACCTTCCCCCAAAAACTCCTTTGGTTTTACTCATCTCATCCACAAGATAATCAAGCCTTTCAGTTGATACCTCATAATCATATCTCAGGCTGTCATGTGATTCAAATAATACTTTGCCTAATTTTTCGATATCCCCTTTAAGCAGATATTTTTTTGACAATAAGACTCTATTATTTTCAGTGACCACATGCTTTACCCTTTTAAAAAGTCTTTCAGGCATTTTATCTTCAAGTTCATACAGCATATCCAGACTAACATCCGAAAGAGAATTCATATTTTTATTTTTCATTATCCCGGATATTAATTGAACCGCTTCGTTGCATTCCTGTCTTCTTTTATTATATTCGGTATCTGCGAGATTTCTTTCCTCTTTGGAATCAATGATCAGAATCAGGTTATCTTCAAGATCAAAAGGGATGTATTCGTAAGATAAATCTTTAAAATTCAAATAAATTACATGACTTTCTTTCCCAAAAGCAACAGAAAATTGATCCATCAATCCGACATTTACCCCTACAAAATCATTTTCTGCATTATTACAGTATTGGACCGTATCTTTTTTATCAACCTTTAAATCAAAAAGTTCTTCAATTAATCTGGCGACTCCGACCTCAAGAGAAGCTGATGAGCTCATACCCGCACCAATAGGCAGGTTGCTGTCAATAGCCAGATTAAACCCACCAATTTTATAACCGTGCTGGATATATTCTTTTAAAACCCCTTTTATATAATTTACCCAGTTTGAGTCTTTATCAAAATTAATATCACTTATTGAAAATTTATTGGAATCATTGAGGTATTTGGAAAAAACTTCTACAATATCGGTGTTGTTTTTGCAACCTGTTATAAAATTGTATTTATTTATTGCGGTAGTTATGGACAGTCCCAGATTATAATCTGTGTGTTCACCGATTATATTTACTCTTCCCGGGGACAGAATATTTATAAGATCTTTCCTTTCAGGAGTATCTTTTTTATTCTGTTTGTTTTCTACGAGCATCTTAAAAAAAAAATTATTTAGTTTTCCAAAATTATCGAGGACTTTTAATTTTTCCATATTATTACTTCATATCTATTTAAAAAATACCGGACCTGCCATTAATTAAGTTTTTAAACATTCTAATTATATCTTATTTCATTAGAAGTCGATAAAGAAAAATAAAGTTTCCCAAGCGCTTGCGCAAGTGGTTACTCATATTATAAAAAAAAATTATTTATGTCAAGGTTTTGAACTTTTTTATGTACTGCTTTTATGATTACAGTCTATTTCAGACGCTTTTAGATGCATAAAAGATTTGACTTAAAAAAAAGTTTCTTATAATATATAGTAAGTGGTTGCGCAAGCGCTTATATATACTTATGTACTTGTTTGACCTAAAATTACATGCCATAAAAATTACCTGAAATATTATTTAAGAACTGTTCTTGCAAACGTCCGATAATTAACATTTAAAAAGGAGTAAAATAAAGATGAAAAGGTTATCACTACTGATAGGAGGTATAGTATTGAGTTTTTTAATGATTTCAGTTTTTTCATTAAGCGGCTGTAGTGATTCTGCATCATCCGGTGAGGAGGAAGAAGAAGACGGTGCAGCAGAAGAGGTAGTTAGCGTCGAATTACCGGAAATACCATCCTCTCTCAGCATTAAGGTAAATCCAATTCCTGGTTTAAGCCCGGATTTCATTAAAGGTGTCGACGTTTCAATGCTTGCAGAGATCGAAAAGAATGGCGGAATATATTATGATACAGATGGCCAACAAAAAGACTGCCTTACAATCCTCAGAAATCATGGTGTAAACTGGATCAGACTGCGATTGTGGAATGATCCGGTCTTTACGGCTGACCGTATTGCGTTAGAGAACCTTCAAGAAGGAAATACCGTACAGCCCGGTGATCCTGTAGGCGGTGGAAATTGCGACCTGGAGAGCATGAAGGGTCTTGCTCAGCGGGCCAAAGCACTGGGTATGAAGTTTTTATTGAATTTTCATTACAGCGATTTTTGGGCTGATCCTGGACGTCAACCTACTCCGGCAGCCTGGGTTGACCTGAACCCCGATGAAATGGCAGAAGCTTTATATGAGTATACAAAAGATGTTTTAACCGACCTTAGAGATAATGGCGCCGCTCCTGATATGGTTGCTGTAGGTAATGAAGTCTCAAACGGAATGTGCTGGCCAACAGGCAGGATCCTCGAAGATGATTACACAAATTTCATAAAATTACTGAAAAAAGGATGCCAGGCAGTCAGGGAAGTACTTCCCGATGCAAAGATAATGATCCATCTTAACAAGGGCGGAGAGAATGAAACCTATCGTAAAATGTTTGACGAGCTCGAGGCTGCTTCTCTTGATTACGATGTAATAGGTCTTTCTTATTATCCTTACTGGGACGGACCGATAGAAGGTTTCATTGCAAATATGAACGATATTTCCAGCCGTTATGATAAGGAAGTTGTAGCCGCTGAAATAGCATATGCATACACGACCGACAATTATGATGATATGGGTAATATTTTTAATTCTTCTACAATCGATATGGGAGGTTACCAGGCTTCAGTTCAGGGACAGGCAACAGCAATAAGAAATATAATGGATGCGGTTGCACAGGTTTCTGACAACAAGGGCCTAGGAGTATTTTTCTGGGAGCCGGATTGGATAGCGGTACCCGGTGCGGGCTGGGTTACAGGAGAAGGAAATAATTGGGAAAATCAAGCCTGGTGGGACAGGGATGGCAATCCGCTTGAATCAATCTGGACATACATGCTGGTTTCCGAATCGCAGGATTCTTTTGAACCAGAGTTTGTATCTGTTGTTCCTGGTATAAAATTAACTACAAATCCCGGGACCGCTCCTCCTTTACCGTCCGAGGTAAAAGCATGGTACAGTGATGACGCAATTCATATGGTTCCAATAGAATGGGACGAGGTCCCGCCTGAAAATTATGCTTCGACCGGCAGTTTTACCGTTCAGGGCACTCTAACCGGGACATCTTTTACTGCCGTTGTGACCGTAACCGTAAGCCTTATGGTAAATCCGGGATTTGAATTAGGCAGTTTCGAAGGCTGGGAAATAACCGGAACAGGAGTGAAAGATAATATGGAGACTTCTGCCGGAAACGTCCACAGCGGTGCATATGCAGGAGGATACTGGCTTGGAAGCGATTTCCAGTTTATGATTTCACAAACCGTCTCCAATCTAACTCCTGGAGATTATACTATTTCGGTATGGTCAGAAGGCAGCGGCGGTGAGAATGAATACTATCTTTTCGCTACATGCGGAGAAGAAACGGTAAGGCAGGATATTGTAAACACAGGATGGAACATCTGGAGTCAGTATTCCGTCGATATAACCGTTGATGAAAGCGGAACATGCATTATAGGTCTATATTGTGACTCGCCTGCAGCGATGTGGGGTACTTTCGATGATTTCGATTTAGTCATGAAATAAACTATAAAGATAAATAAAAAAAGGCTGTAATATTTTTTTACAGCCTTTTTTTATATTATTGATTATAATCGGACACAATAAACAAAGATAAGAGCCTTAAGGCGACACCAAAGGAATCAAATGAGTTTTTATATAAATATTATCCACAGGCCTGAAATGGTTCCTGAATACCTTCAAAAAGGAGCAGAAGAGGGCAAGCAGGAAAATCTTGCCAGAGGCACAGTAATACAGGAATCACTGGATATTTTCCGCATTCAACAACAAACTGCGCATGACAACGGTTTAAGGACAACTATTCAGATGACTTATTCAAGTCTTTTTAATAATGAAGCAGTTGCTCTCGCAAGAGAGCATCATCAAAGGTTTGGCGATGAAATCGGTTCCACTTTTTTGGGACTGCAGTGCCATGAGTTTCGTAATAAATTCAAGTCCAAAGAATTGGCTATCTGGTTATTCTCAATGGATGATAAAAGAAAAATTGTAGACGAAGTATTAAACAAGTTCCATGAAGTATTTGGTTTTTACCCGACTTCGACTGGTTCTTATTATATGGATGCAGAATTAGTAAATTATATAAAAAAGCAGTATCCAATGATAAAGATTGCTATAGCGACTTGCTGGGAGGAAGGCCCCAAAGCTTACCGGAATGCCAATAATTCCTGGTATACAATTTTTGACGGAAGTCCATGGAACCCCTGGATACCATCGAAACATAATATCCACTGCCCTGCCTCGGATGAGGAGGACGATATCGGAATCGTAGCAATCCCGCATCTTTCACGGGATCTTTTAGCTGTTTTTGATGGACCTGGTTCCTACTACGGCGCTCATCCTCAAAACATCTTACGCGGTATGGTCTATGAAGACCATGAAATTCCTTATTTTAAAAATCTCGTAGATCAATATCGGTCCATGATCAGATACAATAGAGGCTATGCTTATAATATGATGTATGTGGGCCCGGGCTGGATGAGCAAGAACGGACGGTGGGAAGCAGACTACGATTTTTTACTCAAGAGTTACAGGGAAGGTATGGCATATTATGGACAACTCAAAAAGGAAGGAGAGGCAATAGATGTGACCATGAGTGAGTTTGCCGATATTTATCGTCAAAATCGTCCTTATACCCGTCCTGAATGCACGCTGTGGAAAGATATCCTTTATGGTTCCAGACGTCAGTTTTTCTGGTATGTCGATCCCTGGATGCGTTTTTGTCTTGATATGAATGAAGGTGGTGCCATTATAGATCTCAGGCCATATGCGGCCAGACTTATAAGACCATGCGGCGTTGGTACCAGGCATATTCAGGATGCATCCTATCCATTCCTTGTACAATCTCTCTACCGGGCCGGCTACTTCACTCATTATGCAGGTGAAGGCGCCGTAAAGAGCTGCAAATTCAGTCATAAAGAAGAAGAAGTCGACCTTTGTACCTGTCGTACACTTGCATCGTTTTCAGAGGAGGGGAATATACGAACCGTGACACTTGATCCTGTAGATATTGAGTTTGATAAGTTTACCATTCGTGTGCAATCAGTCTTCCGTCTCGTCGAAGGCACAGGTGAAATAGAGATAGTGAGGAGGATCATTGATGCTACTGGTCCGGAGGCAGAAATCACTATAGATGAATATATCACTGGCTGTTATGGTACTACTGAATACCCGGAAGATCTTACAGGAATCAGACTCTCGCTTAAGGGAATATCTGAAAATAAATCTATTGAATATGCGTATAAATGCCGCGAAGCAGAAATATCAGACATTATAGAGGCCGAAGCTATTATTCCACAGATCAGTACCCGTCTGACAATGAGAACGGATACAAAGGGGGCTGCAGGATATTTCCGTGAAGGCTTTGCATTTTCACCTATGTATACTATCGGTATTAAAAGCACAGTCAAAGAGAAAGGAGAACTTCGCACATGGCTCAAGGTAGAAAAGGCAAGTTGAATTATCGCTGTCCACGATGTCTCATACGTGAGATCGATATGGATATGCTTTATGATCAAGAAGCAGACGAATATTACTGCTTGCGATGCTCCTTTACCGGTAATGAACAGGAAGTTCTCAGACTTAATGCCCAATTTCGTGATAAATACCGGGATCGTACCAGAAGGATCACTGATTTTTAATATTTATAGCTGCCAGTCAATTTTCTAAAATAAAAACTTCTTTTGAAGGAATGGTTATTTCACCAGAAACAACGGCTCCATTTAATAGGTTTGTATATTTACCTTCGGGCAAGGCAACACTGATTTCCTCACTGTTATAGTTAAGTATGAATGTAAAGGTCCTATCATCTTTTACCCGCTGGGTCACTTCCACTCCTTTTTGTGGCCTTATAAAAGAATGGATAGCTTTCTCTTTACAATAATGCTTAATTAAATCCTTCATAAAATCATCTTCCGGTTCAGTTGCTATGTATACTGCCTTACCCTTTCCAAACTCATTTTCGGTCAAAGAAGGAGATCCGTTATAATAATCTTTACCAAAGACAGCCAGTGTTTTCGCCCCTTCGGTATGGATGACATCACAAATAAGTCTGCATTCATATTCTTTCTTTGCCATTTCCGGAAATTTTTCTTTCATAACTATTTTATTGGTCATATCCGGATAAAGAGCATCTATTTCCTCAACCCAGAGGCCCAGCAGTTTCCTGAATGCACCAGGGTAACCTCCAAGAATTACAAGATCATTTTCATCCACCATCCCGCTAAAGAAAGTGGTTATAAAGATTCCTCCGCTTTCAACGAATTTTTCTACCGAAGATGCTGTTTCCTTCATAACCATATACAATACCGGAGCAACTACAATATCATATCCGGACAAATCATAAGAGGGATTGATTATATCCACTGAGATATTTAAATCATAAAACGCCCTATAATACTTTTCCAATTGGTCAAGATACAACAAATCCTCGTTTGGACCCGCGGAGAATTCTATTGCCCACCAGTTTGGCCAATCCATCATCATGGCTACTTTTGAATTTATTCGCGAACCTACAGTCTTCTTCCCCAGTCCCTCGAGTTCTTTTCCCAGTTTAGTTAATTCTCTGCCCGTGCGGGTGTTCAAGTGGCCGGCATGAGGCACCATTGCCGAATGATACTTTTCACAGGCCCCTCTTGTTTGTCTCCATTGAAAAAATAATATAGAATCTGCTCCATGTGCAATAGCCTGATAGCTCAACATTCTCATTACCCCCGGACGCTTCAAAGCATTCTGGGGTTCCCAGTTCACCTGGTTAGACGCCTGTTCCATAAGAAAAAATGGTTGTCCCTTCTTTAATCCTCTCATCAAATCATGCCGCATTGCAGGTTTGCTTACAGGAAGGTTATTGGTTGGATAGTTATCCCAGGATATTACATCGATATGCTTCGCCCAATCGAAGTAATCAATTGGTTTGTGTGATCCCATAAAGTTAGTTGTCACAGGTATATCCGGAGTATGTTTTTTGATAACCCTGACTTCATTAAGAAAGCAATCAAGATAGCTGTCCGACATGAACCTGTTATAATCTATCGCCATACCCTGAAATGCAGTCATATCCTTTTTACCAAGCCAGCTGGGCATGATTTCAGTCAAATAGGAAGGTACCTCTATTTCTTCCCAGTTGTAATAAGTATGTCCCCAGAAATTTGCATTCCAGCGTCTATTCAATTCCTCGATGCTTCCGTAACGGTTTTTGAGCCATATTCTGAAAGCCCTGGCACAATTTTCGCAATAGCAGTAAGAATAGATCCCATATTCATTACATATATGCCACATGATAAGATTTGGAAGGTCTTTATATCTTTGGGCCATCTTTTCTGTTATCAAACCTGAAAGCCTTCGGTAATCGGTATTATTGGGACAGAAATTCACACGTCTTCCATGTTTATGCTTTCTCCCCTGTATATCGGTAATCAACATTTCGGGATATTTCTTAGACATCCAGGCTGGTTGAGCTGCAGTCGGAGTTGCCATGATTATAGATATGCTGTTTCTGCCCAACAAATCTACTACTTTATCCAGCCATGAAAAATCATACTTCTCTTCGGAAGGTTGTATCCTGGCCCATGAAAAAACCGGTAATGTCACCGCATTTACCCTCAGGGCTTTCATCAGTTTAATATCTTCTTCCCAGACGCTTTCATCCCATTGGTCAGGATTATAGTCGCCACCGTAAAAAATCTTGGATAATCGTTCAAACATTTATTTACCCCCTACTGTATAAAATTATTCTTTAACTGCTCCGAAAGTTATTCCGGCAGTAAATCTTCTCTGGAAGATTAGAAATATTATAATCAGGGGGGTTATGCTTATAACCGAGATGGCCA
Source organism: Candidatus Humimicrobiaceae bacterium (assembly GCA_036514895.1). Taxonomy (GTDB): domain Bacteria; phylum Actinomycetota; class Humimicrobiia; order Humimicrobiales; family Humimicrobiaceae; genus Hydromicrobium. The sequence continues at coordinate 3,648 of DATBWH010000021.1, read as the reverse complement.
TTTGAACAGTAAACATGTTTGTTTCGCCCGGTAGACCAAAAAGTGATGCTATCATAACAGGTAAGGTTTGATTTTCGGGAGTTTTAAGTATAACCAGAGGCAGTAAAAAGTCATTCCAGACCTGCATAAAGAATATGAGCCCCAGGCTGATTAAACCGGGAGTTATTATGGGCAGTATTATTCGAGCATATATTCTAAATTCCGAACAGCCGTCAACACGTGCAGCGTCCAATAGTTCATCAGGTATGCTTCTTATATATTGGCGCATAAAAAAGATACCAAAAGCGCTTGCCGCCCCAGGTATTATGAGCGGTAGAATAGTATCTATCCAGCGGAAACTAACCATCATAGCGTATAAAGGAATCAGAGTGACAGTAAAAGGTATAATCATGCTCGCGATAAGCACTGAAAAAAGAATATTGCGGCCAGGAAAACGAAACTTTGCAAAGCCATAACCGGCAAGGGAGCAAAAGAACAATCTGAGAGCAGTAGCCAGGAAAGCGATCAGAAAAGTATTCCATAACCTTATAAAAACTCCCCTGTCAATAGCATTTATGAAGTTAAATAGACCCATATTACGGGAGAAAATAATTATTGGCTTGGTAAACACTTCCGCAATTGGTTTTAAAGATGTAATCAAAATCCAGAAAAAAGGAAGCAGCATAAAAATACCTATAAGGATCAATATAAGGTAAATGAATATCCTCTTGAATATTGTCTTTGTTTTAATAGCTGAACTCTCTGTCATAAAAGCCATCTGACTTTAATCCTCCCTTCCCAAGTATCTGAACTGTATTATTGCCAGAACAAAGATAATTGCAAAGTATATATAGGATACAGCTGAAGCATAGCTGAAATTAAAATTTTGAAAAGCCTGCTGGTAAACATAGACCAGAGGAGTAATTGTAGCATATTGCGGAGTACCCATCATATAACCAACAGTAGTTAGAGCATAGACCTCGTTAAAAAGACCAAAACTTCCTATGGTAGATAGAATAACACTAAATATTATTATGGGCCTCATAAGAGGTATCGTTATACGAAAGAATGCCTGTGCCGGACTCGCTCCATCTATTGTCGCTGCCTCCACCATATCTTTAGGGATAGTCTGCAGACCAGCAAGCATTATCACCATGTTATATCCAAGCCAGGCCCATAAAATCAGTAAACTTATTGATATTCTTGCCCACCATACATTCTCAAGCCATGGGACCGCGGGCAGGCCTATTGATGTTAACACAACATTAAATAAACCATAATTTGTATCCATCATCGTCCTGAAAATATATCCAACTGCAATCATGGTTGTAATATACGGGATAAAGAGAATTGTCCTAAAAAGCCGGAAAAATCTGATAAACTTAGCATTTAGTATGACTGCCAGAACCAGAGCCAAAAGGGTCATAATCGGTACATACATAAAAAATATTATGAAACCGTTTCTAATGGATTGCCAAAAAATAGGATCTTTAAATAACCTACTGTAATTTTCCAGGCCTACAAAGACCTTGGGCCCCACGCCTTTCCATTTTGTAAAGCTTAAATAGATGGAAAATAAAATAGGGTACACACTGAATACAGCAAACAGAATATAAAAAGGAGATATGAATACATATCCCCATCTCTTTTTTTTGACTTCGCGCAAGGTCTTCCCTATTCTTGTTAGTACTCCTGGACTTGCTGCCATATTTTTAAAAACCTTTCCCAATTGGTTTATTTTTTAGAAAAGTAGGTAAGCACCCTCAGGGTGTCTTACCTACTTTTTCCCTTATTATACCATTACTTTTTTCCTTAGCTAATTACATTATACCCTATTGTCTTCCTGTTGCTGCTCTCATAGCTACGGCAGCGTTATCCAGAGCTTCCTGAGCGGTCTCTGTACCGGTTAAGTATTTCTGGATCTCTGGTGTTATGAGATTAACTACCTCTGCATACTCTGTTATATATATATTTGCCTTAGGTATATTCGGCACGATTTCATTAAACAGAGAACCAACAGGCTGGTCAGCAAAGAATGGATCCGGGGTTGCGAATGCATCTGAACTTAAAGAGCTCAGCAGTGATGGTGTATAACCACCTGCAAGATAGCAATTTATGACGCTCTCATCTCTTAACAGAGCATACTCAAGCAGAGCCCATGCTGCATCAGGATTCGCGGTCTGTGCCGGGATGATAAAGCTATCGCCCGTATCATTACTAGCTCTGACTCCGCCTTCTTCCCAGGCAGGCATAGGTACTACACCCCAAAGACCTGTAGTATCAGGAGCAAGCCATGATTTGAAGACACCAGCCATCCATGAAGCTTCGATGTAGGTTGCTACTCCCGGAGCATCGATACTTGAAAACTCCGCATACCAGGGATCGGTCCAATCAACTGTGTCTGAGTATAAACCTTCAGATACCATTTTTCCTATGAACTCAAGAGTTGCAACATGTTCGGGGCTATTAATCGAAATATTACCTGCATCATCAACATACCCCAGACCCTGCTGCCATAGAAGCATCTCAAAGAGTCTTCCATTGTTTTGAGCCTGGCTCTGAGCCTGCATGAAGACACCTGTCTCTTCTTTTATGGTATTGGCAACATCATAGTATTTATCATAAGTGCTTAACAGATCTGCTACTTCAGCGGGATCTGTTGGAAGACCTGCTCTTTCAAAGACATCACGACGGTAATATAAAGCTACAGGACCCGGTTCCCAAGGCACAGCATAGTAACTTCCATCCATTTCAGCATCTGCCAGCTTTGCTGCTGATAAATTATCAACGTATGGTGTAAGCCTATCCGTTATATCTAATAAGCCGCCCATGTCAATTAACGATTTTAAACGGGTATTTTCTGTTATAGAAATATCAGGAGCACCTGTACCTGCTGTAATTGCCAGAGGCAAGTTCACGTAGACATCACCTGTTCCATACATTACATACTCCCATGTAATGTCTGGATATACATCATTGAAACCTTCCAGGGATGCATCCAGCCATTGTTCGTTTGGTTCCCATAACCAGATTGTGAGATTACCGGAAGGCAGCACTACTTCTTCTTCCTCGGCTACTTCTTCAGCTACTTCTTCCTCCTCGGCTACTTCTTCCTCAGCTACTTCTTCTTCGGCTGCTTCTTCTTTACAGCCAGATAATGAAAAAGCTGCAATCATTGATATGCTCACTACCAAAACAACAATCCATAATAATGACTTTTTCATTTTCAATTCCTTTCACTACAATACTTTAATTATAATAAAAAACAAAACTACTTTTATAAATCACCTCCCTTTATATTTATTTGTTTCGAAGAAAGTTTTTAAATTACCAAATTCATAAAAACTTAATTTATTGAATTCCATACTTTGTATCATAAAGCTATTACAAAGAATTAAAAAATATTTAAAAATACCAAGTGCTTGCGCAAGTGCTTACTTATAATATAAAAAAATATTGACTGTGTCAAGTTTTAGAATTGCTTTGTTAGTTATCCAGATTAATATCTATATAATATGTGGTTCCAGCCAAACCATCTTCCGATATGGCATAGATTACAGCTGTGCCTGGCAGTATTAAAGGAGGCACAATTGCCATTCTGCCATTATCGGCAACTTCTGCTGAAATTTCCGGCATCTCTGCATCTACTGAAATCGAATATTCTGTCTT
>DATBWH010000020.1:0-12481 GCA_036514895.1 Candidatus Humimicrobiaceae bacterium | reverse complement strand
CATTCCGTAATCAACTGTACTGCTAATGATATTTTTATTTTGTGGAATCACATGATAGGAATGAATAAAATAAAAATTTTTTTCCGCTTCTATTCCGTAAAATATTTTACTTTCTTTTTTTAATATATTTAATTGGTTCCATCCCATATGCGGTACCTTGACAACAGAAGGTATTTTTTCAACAGAACCCCCTAATATGCCAAGTCCTGTATTCCTGCCATTTTCCATGCTGTATTCAAAGAGCAGCTGCATTCCCAGGCATATTCCCAGAAAGATTTTCTTCCGTATATTTTCCTTTAAGGTTTCTATAATATCCAATCTCTCAAGATTCTTATATGCATCTTTGTATGCACCTACGCCGGGTAATATCAGTGCCCCCGCATTATTTATGTCTTTTGTATTGCTGGTCACCTTTACATCGGCACCAACTTTTTTAAAAGCATTTTCCACACTGCTGATATTTCCCATATTGTAATCTATGATTGCGATATACATTCTTGCTCCATTGCATTATTAACCGGTATTTTATTTCTTGATTTATAAATAAGTACTGACTTTCTGAATCGATGTTTGCTTTTATATCATACCTTTGGTCGAAGGTACGGTATCCGTTCCTGATAATCTCGTCGCATCATACAGAGCTATACCAAAAGCCTTGAAGATTGCTTCCACTATATGATGGGAGTTCAATCCGGTATTTTTATTTATATGAAGATTAATAAAGCTATTACTGACCAGAGCTCTGAAAAACTCTTCTACCATAATAGTTTCCATCCCATCAATCTTTTCATAATCTATATCTACATTGTATCTAAGATAAGCTCTTCCGCCTATATCGATAGATATGGCTATTTCCGTTTCATCCATAGGCAATAAAATGGATCCAAATCTTTTTATCCCGCTTTTATTTTTTAAACATTCAAAAATAGCTTTACCAATACAAATACCCACATCTTCTATCAAATGATGGCCGCCCACCTTCAGATCACCCGAGGCCTTGAGTTTCATATCAAAATTGCCATGTCTGGTAAAACTTTCCAGTATGTGGTTGAAAAAAGGTATAGATGTTTCGATATCGGATTTTCCTCTGCCATCCAGGTCCAATTCAAGTTTAATATCGGTTTCTTTGGTCTTTCTGGTTATTTTTGTTTTTCTTTCCATTTTTTTATTTTATTACATTTTTGATTTTATTCATAAATTTACTTATTAAATCATATTTGATCCTATAACTTGTAATATTTGCAATCATTCTGGTAGTCGAAATAAAAACTTCTTCCATTTCCATTAAATTATTCTCTTCCAGAGTTTTACCCGTAGCCGTTATATCAAGTATCTCATCGGCAATTCCTAAGGCAGGTGCCAGCTCTACCGAACCGTAAAGTTTTATTATTTCTACCTGCATTCCTTTGCTGTCAAAATATTTTTTTGCAATATTGGGGTAACTTGTTGCAACCCTTATAGAACCAAAATGTCTGTACTTCTCTTTTACTTTATCCAGGTGGCCTTTTAGAGTAGCCAGGACTATCCTGCATTCTCCATTTTTAAGATCAAGTAATTCATATACTTTGTTTTCTTTTTCCATCAGCACATCTTTACCCGAAAAGCCTATATCGCAGGCGCCGTACTCCACATAAACCGGAACGTCCATGGGACGGGATATTATGTATTGTATTGAATCCTCTCCGGAATATACGGAAAGCTTTCTGTTGTTTTCTACAAGGGATTTTACTTCAAATCCTGCTCTGCTCAATATATCCACACACATATCAAACAAATAGCCTTTTGGGATTGCAATCTTAATTCCTTTTTTCATCTTTCATCTCTTTTAAGAATTCTGTAACTTTTTTTACTTTCGTCATGTTATTTTTAAGATCCTTGATCTTTACATTTTTTAAGTCCTTTTTGAATTCAACAAGCAAGTCGCAATTTTTTTCTTTTGCAAAACCTTCATAATCAGGCATATCTTCAAAAGATAATTCTACTATGACGCCCTCATCCCGCAATTTTCCTGCAAATCCCAATAGTTCCACCGCATTATCGTTATTAACACCTTTTATCAATATCTTTGAATTTTCCTTGAGCTCTATTTCGTTAACCGCTTTGTGTGTCAAATCTATATCCAGTGCAAATCCTGTTGCAGGAACGTCCAATCCGAATTTTTTTATCAGTCCGTCATATCTTCCACCGCTGCCTATTATATCGGTTATATCCGATTGATATATTTCAAACAAGAGCCCTGTATAATAATCAAAATCCCTTATGATGCTAAAATCGGTTACGAGGCATCTTCCATAATCAAGTCCTTCTAAAATACTGTATATTTCTTTTATATAGTCAAGGCTTTTGGTCACTTTTTGTTCCTTTATTCCAGAAACCATATCGGATATTTTCTCGATACTGCTCTCAGGCTGTATCAATTTCAAAAAAATTTCTGCTTTATTTTTATTTTTCCTGCTTAGAAAATTTTCCAATGCCACAAAGTCTTTCACAACAATTTTCTTCCTTATATGTTCCCTGTCTTTCAAGTCCAGCTCAAACCAGTCGAACAATCCCTCTATAAATCCAATGTGCCCTAACCCTATTTTATAATCATGTAAATTTAGTTCATTCAAAATATTTATCAATATTATCAGGATTTCTATATCTGACATTAAGGTGTTGGCAGAACCTATAAACTCGATGCCGGCCTGATTATAAACCCTCCTTACACCTTTTTGTATATCGGATTGCCTGAAAGAATCTGCAAAATAGCAAAATCTTACCGGAAGCTGATTTCTTTTTATTCGCATTCCAGTCAGTCTTGCCACCGGTATAGTCATATCTGTTCTAAGGGATACGGGACTTCCGTCTATATCAAAAAAATTTATTAACTTATCTTTCCAATTTTTACCAACCCCGACTGAAATATTTTTTGTATATTCGATTACCGGCGTGTAGACTTCACCATAACCCCATAATTTGAACTCTCTGCCTATAATTTCTTTTATCCTGTTTCTTTCTTCTATTTCAAAGGGAAATATATCCCTTAATCCGAAAGGTAACCTGACAATTTGACTATCCTTTTTATTTTCAAACATTTTTTACCGAACCCCGGGATTTATATATAAAGTAAGTATTTTATCATACTGCAATGTTTTAAAAAAAGGTTTAATTTTCAAAATTTTCCTGTATCCTGTTCAATCTGTCTTTTTCAGATATGGGTTTACCTTCCTCATCCACGGATATATTCTTACCATCCAGAAACATGGTTTTTATCGTTCCCTTTGCTGCCCTGACTCCGAATAAATGAGGAGCATCCAGTATGCCTGACTTTATTACTTTTGAGATTATTGCCGGAGAGATCAAAGGGTCCTCGGTTTTTTTATCTCTGCCCAGTGTTCTTATCTTATCTATGATAAGCTTTGCATCTGTAATCAATTCTTCTTTTCTGTTTTTTACCCTTTTATCTGACTTCATGTCGGGACAGCCATATAAACAATTTTCTATTACTTTTCTGGCTATTTTTACGCTTTCTATTATATCCTCCGGCTTTGCGGCATGATCCGCTTCACAATACGCAACAATATGGACAATATCAGGGTCAAGCTGCATTTGAAGCAAGGTAGAAGAAGCAAGCTGCCCTTTGCTTTTGTTAAAATCGGCAGGGTAGCTGTATAATCCCGATCTTGTCTGCCTGACAGTCGTAAAATCATTATCATGAAGAGATTCAACGAGCTCCGTTTTGGCAAGCATTTTCGCGAGATCCATTGTAAACGAGGTTTCTGGCGGAGTATTAAACATATATTGAGAAATATAGACTTTTACTCCCATCATTTTAGCATTGTAAGCAGCAATATACGCCGCTGCCACTGCAATGGAATCGGGTGAATACCTCAGACTCCAGTGATGGGCTTCATTGACTTCAACCGGGATATTTCTCTCGGCGTGCCATTTCATCACTGTTTGATTTTCAGCTATCGATTTCTCCAATTTCCTTTCACTTCTATTATCGAGCTCATTGTACCAGCAAAGCGGAACGGCACACCATGCATTATTAATGTTTTCCAGCAGTACCTTTGCCATTCTCAAAATATCATTTGTACCGCTGTAGCATCTCATCAGTGGATAATTACCGGTTCGGGATGCAAGATATAGATCTTTAAAATCTTTCTCACTCCTTAAAGGAACCCCTCCTGCACCATCCTGTCTGTGATCCATTTTGTCCTGATGGAAAAAAAATTCCTGAGTATTTTGATCGGGACCAATGGATATAACATCCAGGACTCCGCTTTGCGAGATTTCTTTTATTCCTTTCACGGTTTCATCAAGAGTCGGCCTGCCAAAATGATGCCTTATCACAGGAAAAGGCTTGTTATATTTGATTCTCTCTAAGATATTTTGAGGGGGGATTTGACTTCTCGCAAAAATCTTCTTTTTACCTAAAAACTTTTCGATTTCTTCTTTGCCTTCCTCTCCGGTAAAAATAACATCAAAAATACCAAGCTTTTTTGCGACTTCTGCAACAGGCTTCGTACTTCCAAGCACAAACACTCTTTTTGATGGAGAGGATTTATCGATTATTTTCTTTTTTAATTCCTCGAATGTCAGCAGAGCACTCTCGGGTGAAAGCCGATAACTTACAGCCACTATATCGGGATCATATTCATCTATTTTTTGTTTTAAATAATCGATTTTACAAGCAGAGCCTAAAAATATGGTGCTGTAGCCATGTTTATCGGATAAGTTCAAGAAGTTCAATACTCCTGCCACATGTATACAGCTGCCGATACAGGCACCCAGTATCTTTTTCATAACTTTATAACTACTTTTTTCCTTTGATTAGAATATCTCTTATTTCGTTCAGATTTAATCCCTCCAGGCCCAGTGTGGAAATATTCCTGCCAATCTTTCTGAAATCCTTTTTGAATATGGAATTGGCTATATTGATGAGTGAATCGATTATTGTAGTCTTTACTCCAAGGACCTTTCCGAATTCAGAAATTGGTACGAGACTCATCGGGACATCTTCCGTTATATATCTGATATTTATGGTTATTGGAGCCATGATCCCCACGTAGCCTGGATTACTATGGATAGCATCGAATAGATTATCTTCGACCACATTATAGGCCATCGATAACCATTCAATAGCAGAATATATATTGGCACACTTTAATTTTCTCGCAACCATCACTCTTTCCTCATCCACTGCCTCCAGGATCTTTGCCACTGATTGTGTCACACCCTCTATATAGAATTGAAAATTCCCAAGGGTGGACTCTATTCTGCTGAGATTAAGTATGGTAATGGACGGGTGAAAAACTGCACCCATATTATTAAAACTGGTTTCGATCACACTTCCAGCAGGGATAAACTCCGGGAAAGCTTCGTTTAATTTCTTGACTACCATTTCAGTTTTTTTCGAAGATATAGCAGCTACAGGAATTGCCTGTTTTACTCTGAATATCCTCGCCGTTGCCGGCCCCATGCCTCTGCTTGCATATATAAAAGTCTGTGCTTCGGCTATCGTAATATCCTTGTTATTGCCTTCTTTCCGTAAAACATTCAAAAATTCCAGAGCACCGCAGGTTCTTCCGGGATTCAATACTACTATCTGATTCTCTTTCAGGAAAGGTGCGCACAACTTGGCAATAAAAGCATGACCATTTGCGGGTACGACGACCATAATTATATCTGTACCCTTTATTGCCTTCTCAATATCGCTTGTAATCATATTTAGTTTACCAAAACCTTTTATCTCACCTTCAAGCTCTATCCCCTTCATCTTTTTTATGGGCTGAATTCTTGAAAATGTCCTGTTGTACAGGTTGACCTTGAAACCTTTTATTGCCAGATGGGCAGCCACAGCCTTCCCGCCATGACCCGCTCCTAAGACTGCAAATTTTAAATCATGCATATGCTTAATTGCTCCTTCTGTTTTTTTATCTATACCCTGTCCCAGTTAATTTTATCCGAAAACACTTGTTTGAGGTTTTCTTTAAGGGACTCGTTTAAATCTACTCTATATGTGGAAGGGAGTTTATATATCCTATCTGCACTTTTACCGCTGTCATCTGTTATTCTAAACTCTACTTCATTAAATCCCGGGTATTTTTTTAATATATCATAAAATCTGTTTATAAAATCCTTATCAAGGTCATTCTTCTTTGCAGTAAAAACTATTCTGCCATTTCTATCGCTTATTAATTCCTTTTGATCTTTATTTACCATCTTATCTTTCTCCAACTCTTCTATTTCATTTGCGATAATCTTCAGCTGGTCCTCTTTTTTATCCAGCTTTCCCTTGATTTTTACAATCTTATCTTCCGAAATTATTCCCCTGTGCTTCATAAGAACCGATGGGAAAACTATTACTTCCACGTTATCACCGATATCCTCCAAGTCCAAAAAACACATCTGCTGGTCTTTCTTTGTGAATACGATCTTTACTTTGGTTATTACTCCGCCAACAGCGACATTTGCTTTGTCTTCTACATCAATAAGGACTTCTATAGGGGTCACTTTGGTAAGTGACTCTTCATATTCGAATAAAGGATGACCTGAGATATAAAGACCCAGCATTTCCTTTTCGAAATTCAATAATTCTTTTTTGGAAAACTCCTGGAACTTCTCTTCGGTTTGATAGACTCCGTTCAGCAGTACTTCCTTTTTTGGACTGCTTCCGGTATCAAATAATGAGAACTGTCCGAGATCCCTGTCCTTTCTGATCTTCAGGGTCTCTTCCGTTATTTTTTCATAATTTTCCAGAAGATGTTTGCGGCTCTGGCCAAGTGAATCGAAGGTCCCGCTTTTAATCAGGCTTTCAAGCGTTTTTTTATTCAGTACATTACTATCGACTCTTTCGCAGAAATTTATGAAATTCTCGAATTTACCACCTTTTTTCCTCTCCTTTTCAATGCATTCGATTACATTTGTCCCGACATTTTTAATTGCCGAAAGTCCGAATCTTATGGAATTTTCTACCACGGTAAAATCGGTAAAACTTTGATTGATATCCGGCGGAAGTACTTCAATACTCATTCTTCTGGTTTCATTTACATATTGTGCCACTTTTTCTTGACTGCCCATCCTGATGCTGAGCAGAGCGGCCATGAATTCTACAGGATATTTTGCTTTTAGATAAGCTGTTTGATATGAGATCATAGCATATGCGGCACTGTGGGATTTATTAAATCCATATTCCGCAAAATGGTTTACAAGTTCGAATATCTTAACAGAGATTTTTTCGTCTATTCCTTTACTTTTTGCGCCTTCTAAAAATTTATTTTTTTGTTTTGAAAGCAAGCTTCTTTTTTTCTTGCTTATCGCCCCTCTTAAAATATCAGCTTCTGACATGCTAAAACCAGCCAGTTCCGATGCTATACTCATTACCTGTTCCTGATATAGAATTATCCCATAAGTGCTTTCCAGTATTTTTTCCAGAGATGGGTGCAGGTAGCTTATTGTCTGTCTGCCATTTCTTCTCTCGACAAAATCACTCAACATACCACTTTGAATGGGACCTGGCCTATATAATGCCAGAAGAGCAATCAGATCCTCGAATTTGGTCGGCTTCAAATTTATTACAAGTTCTCGCATTCCCGAGCTTTCCAGCTGGAACACACCAAGACATTCACCATCACTTAACATCTCAAAAGTTTCTTTATTATCAAGATCGATATGGTTTATGTCTATATCGATATTTTTGGTTTTTTTGATTAAAAACAAGGTCTTGTCTATCAGTGACAGTGTTTTAAGTCCAAGAAAGTCCATCTTGAGCAGTCCTATTTTTTGGATATCTTCCATTTTGTATTGGGTTACGATATCGCCCTCATTCTCTTTTTGAATCGGTGTATAGTTATAGAGCTCTTCCGAAGATATCACAACTCCTGCAGCATGGATCGAGTCCTGTCTGGATATACCCTCGAGAGAAATGGCGGTATCGATTACTTCTTTTATTCTCATATCGTTCTCATAAATTTCTTTTAGGTCGGGAACCATTTCCAATGAGCTTTTAATTGTCACATTCAATTCCATTGGAACCATTTTCGCTATACGGTCAACTTCAGCATAAGGAATCTCCATTACTCTTCCGGCATCTCTAATCGCCTGTCTGGCAGCCATTGTTCCGAAAGTTATCAATTGGGCAACCCTTTCGTCACCATATTTTTTTGTGACATATTTAATGACTGCATCTCTCTTTTCATAACAAAAATCTATGTCGATATCGGGCATGCTCTTACGTTCTTCATTTAAAAATCTTTCAAACAACAGGCCGTATTTTAAAGGTTCGATATCGGTTATGCCCAGATTATAAGAAACTATACTGCCTGCTGCTGATCCTCTTCCCGGTCCCACTCTTATATCATTATTTTTGGCATAGTTGACCAGATCCCAGATTATAAGAAAATATTCGGAAAACCCCATTTTCTTTATGACTTCCAGTTCCTTTTTTATTCTTCTGTCAATTTCTCCGGTAATATTATCATATCTTTTTTTGGCGCCTTCATAACATAGCTTTTTTAAATATTCATCTGCACTGGATCCGTCGGGGATAGTAAAGGATGGTATCAGATTCATATCAAACTTTATATTTACGTTACATCTATCGGCAATCTCCAGTGTGTTTTCAATAGCACCGGGAAACTGGTTAAAAAGTTCTTTCATCTGATCGTAACTCTTTAAGTAATACTCATCAGTTGGGAATTTCAAACGTCCGGCTTCATTTATTGTCGACCCTGTCTGTATGCAGAGCAACACATCATGGGCCTTACTATCCTCTTTATTTAAATAATGTACATCATTTGTAGCAACAAGCGGAATTTTATATTCCGAGGATAATTCAAGGAGAGTTTTGTTTACTTTCTTTTGCTCCGGAATTCCTGAATCCTGCAGTTCCAAAAAAAAATTATTTTTTCCAAAAATATCCAGGTACTGCTCCAGATTTCTTTTTGCACCTTCGATTTGATCCGAGATAATGTATTTTGGAATCTCACCTGACATGCATCCGGAGAGAGCGATCAAACCCCCTTTGAATTTACCAAGCAGTTCTTTGTCGACTCTTGGTCTGTAATAAAAACCTTCCAGGAATCCCATACTGACCAGCCTCATTAGATTGTGGTAACCCTGGTTATTTTCAGCAAGTAAAGTCAGGTGATAAAAGTTTTCTTCCTTTTTGCCTCTTTCCGATTGTTTTTCAAATCTGCTTTTTGGTGCCAGATATACCTCGCAGCCTATTATTGGTTTTATGCCTATTTTTTTTGCCTGGCTGTAAAATTCAATAGCGCCATACATAACACCATGATCTGTAAGTGCCAGGGCAGGCATATCGTACTGGCTGGCTTTTTCGATTAATTTTGTTATCCTGGAAGCGCCGTCTAATAATGAGAATTCACTGTGGACATGCAAATGGACAAAATTATCTTTTTTCATTCTAAAAGAATATTGTTATTTGTTTTGACTTTAGGTATCGAATTGAAAATAATTTAAAACTAATAAACAACCCTGTATAACTCTTCAAGGGAAGTTATTCCTTCCGCAACTTTATAAGCTCCGCTCTCCAGGAGAGTTTTCATACCCTCTTCTCTTGCAGCATCACTGATCTCGTCTGTACTTTTTCTATTCAAAAGCATCTCTCTGATTCTTTTTGTCACCTCTAGCATCGAATATATACCTGTTCTTCCCAGGTAGCCGCTGAAATTGCATCTTTTACATCCAACTGCTTTGAAAATCTTTTTACCTTTCAAAATATGTCTTATTTCCTCACTAAACGAGGAATCAGATAACTCTATTCTTTTCTTACAATTATCGCATAATATTCTAACCAATCTCTGTGCTACTATACCAGTAATCGCAGATGATATCATATATGATTCCACTCCCATTTCCAGAAGCCTTGCCAGGCACGAGGGAGCATCGTTGGTATGCAAAGTGCTCAGGACCAGATGTCCTGTAATTGCCGCCTCGACTGCTATCTTTGCAGTTTCCATATCCCTTATTTCTCCTATCAGAATTATATCCGGGTCGCTTCGTAGCATTGCCCGCAGTCCCCTTGAAAAAGTCATATCTATCTTCGGGTTTACTTGAACCTGCATTATTTGCTGAAACCTATACTCAACAGGGTCTTCTATAGTGAAAATCTTTTTTTCCACACTTGAAATTTGATTCAAACTGGCATATAGAGTGGTGGTTTTTCCTGATCCGGTAGGACCCGTGATGACGACAGCTCCATGGGGCACAGATATCATTTTTAAATATTTTGGGACTTCTTCTTCAGACATCCCGGATTTTTTAATATCAAAAACGGATTCGTCCCTATCCAGTATTCTTATTGTAATGTTTTCTCCAAAAACCGTAGGTATCGAAGCAAGTCTTAAGTCAATCAACCTGTTACTGTAATTTATGGAACTTCTGCCATCCTGCGGCAGCCTGTTTTCGGTTATATCCATACCACCCATTATTTTATATCTTGAAATTAGAAGTCTCTGTACCGTTTTCGGCACATCTTTAATTTTTTGCAATACACCATCTATCCTGAACCTTATGGTACAATTCTTTTCCTGCGGCTCTACATGTACATCGCTTGCCCGCAGTGAAATCGCCTTTAATATAATCTGATTTGCAAGTCTTACCAGGGGATTTTTTTCAACCAGGTCCTCTTCAAAATTTTTACCTATGGTAAAGTTTTCATCTTTTATTATTTCCTGTACTTCTTTCAGACTGTAATCATCTGAAGTATGTAACCTTATAATATCCTCTATGTGCTTTTTGGTGCAGATATAGGGCTTTACATTATAACCGGTAAGCATTCTTATTTCACCGATAGCATTTATATCTCTCGGATCAGTCATTGCGACACACAGGGTATTATCGGTTAAATCGAATGGAAACACCTTTCTTTTGAATGCAAAATCTTTTGAAACCAGGTTTGCCACCGAAGGATCGATTTTATCCTGAATTTTATTTAAATCTACAGACTCAAAACCTTTCTGGAATGATACAAGTTCCATCAAAGTATCATCGGAGATATATCCTTTTTTTATTAATATCTCTCCCAGTTTTTCACCGGTATTTTTCTGAATCTCCAGTACTTCTTCCAGTTGTTCTTTGGTTATGATGTTCCTGTTTAGAAGTATCTGACCTATTTTTTCTTTTTTAAAATCTAACTCGACCATAAATATCCTAAAATCTTTTATTGATTTTTATAATTATAATATATCCTGGTAAATATTACACATCAGCCATTGAAAACGATCTTTATTATAAAATTTTTCTTTAATCAGTCGTGCTTTTTTCTTGCTCTGTTAATGATTCCAGCTGCATAACCAGCTCCGAATCCGTTGTCGATGTTCACCACAACGACTCCAGGGCTGCAGGAATTCAACATTGTCAGAAGCGGTGATATGCCTTTGAAATTTGAACCATATCCTTTACTGGTAGGTACTCCTATTACCGGACAATTTACCATAGAACTCACCACTCCCGGAAGCGCCCCTTCCATACCTGCAACTGCTATAATAACATTGGACTGTTTTAATTCATCTTTATAACTTGTCAGTCTATGAATACCTGCGACTCCTATGTCATAGATCTTGACTACTTTGTTTTTCATCAAGTAACTCGTCACCGCGGCTTCTTCTGCAACACTTATATCCGAAGTTCCTGCACAAATCACGGTAATTCCTTCACTCAATTTATCATCCGGAATGTCAAGCGGCGTATAAATGATATTTGATTTTTCGTTAAATTCCAGGTTTTTTATCTCTTTTTCTAAAACGCCGTAAGTCTCCATTGTAGTCCTTGTAACAAGAAGGATAGGCGAATAATTTAATATTTTTTTTGCTATCTCTAAAACCTGCTCCGGGGTCTTACCATCGCCATATATCACTTCCGGGAAATCTCTTCTTAGCAGACGGTGATGGTCGATTTTTGCAAAACCAATGTCTTCAAAATATATTTCTTTTACCTTTAAAACCACGTCTTCTTTATTTATTTTTCCTTCTTTAAAACTATTAAGTAATTCTTCTATTATTTTATTTATATTATGTTCCATATGATTAAAATATCACAAATATAAAAAATTTTAAATCTTACCGGAAATTTAATTAAACCATCGCAAATAGTTAAAATAAAAATGCACAGATGCATTTTCTCCACCTGTGCAGTTTTTATTCTTATTTTTGAGATTAATTAAAATTTTATTAAATCAAATAATGAAGTAGTATTTTTTAATAAAGGTGCCAGAACCAGACTCACTATTGACATTAATTTTATTAAAATATTCATGGCTGGACCTGATGTATCCTTGAAGGGATCCCCTACTGTATCGCCAACAATCGCTGCTTTATGAGGTTCGCTATTCTTACCAAAACCTGCCAGATTACCTCCTTCAATATACTTTTTAGCGTTATCCCATGCTCCACCTGAATTAGCCATCATCAAGGCTAACATTACTCCAACAACTGTAGCACCTGCGAGAGCACCTCCTAATGCTTCTTTTCCC
>DATBWH010000019.1:0-23365 GCA_036514895.1 Candidatus Humimicrobiaceae bacterium | reverse complement strand
TTTAATGCGGGATAAAAGCAAATTAGCAGTATCTCTTATCAATGTTTGCAATCATTCAACAACACAGATAGACAAAAAATTCATTTCTGATTCTAATATAAATTCGGTATCACGTTAGATATAAGTATTGAATCCTTATTTTAGGTTTGTTATACAAGGATATTGGAAGTAATAAAATAAATTGTTGTTTCTTGGTTCTACTTGAGAAAGGAGGTGTCTGTTAGCTGATCATCAAAACATAAAAATTTTAGGAGGTGATGAAAAATAAACAATTTAAAAGAGATTTGCTCACCTTTAAAAATCAGTTAGATTAGCAAAAAGCGAACAAATCTCTCGCGTAATTTTATTAGAATTTACTTAAAAAGTAAACAGGGGAGGATATAAAATGAAGAAATTACTATTATGGGTAACGATTTTAATAATTAGTATGTCCCTATTGGTAACTTTTGCACTCTTCGGTTGTAAGGAAGGAGCAGAAGGAGAAGTTTCTGATGTTATAAGGATTGGTTGGACACCACCTGATATTACAGGAGTGTTCAGAACGGCAACTGACTATTTTATTCTGTCTGCTACAGATGCCAGAGAAAAGGCTGGAATTAATGTTGATATAATCTCTCAGGCTCCTGTCAGTCACACAGCTTTTGGAGAGCAGGTAGCTATAATCGAGGACTTTATAGCTAGAGGTGTTGATGCCATAGCTATCTCTCCTATTGAAGTAGAGATAGTTATCCCGGCTATACAGCAGGCTAATGAAGCCGGAATTCCTGTGATTATTGTAAACCTGCTTGAACCTATCGAAGGAGTTGAAGTGGCTTCGTACATCGGTTTTGATAATACTGATGCTGCAGCAATCTCCGGTTATGCTCTTATTGATTATTTTGGCGGACCAGGTATATCAGGTACAGGTGAACAAGTAGAAATAGAGCCCGGTACTTATCTGGATCTTGCCTGGTGGGAAGCTTTGTATCAGGATGTTGATCCCGCAACAATAGATGTAAATGCCAGAGTAGCGATAATAGAGGGTGTTGCTGGAGGATTTTTCTCTCAGGCACGTCTTAATGGTTTCCACAGTGTAGTTGACCAATTTCCCGGTATAGAGGTAGTTGGTACTCTGGCTGCAGACTGGAACCGTGAGTTAGGGATAGGGGCAACCGAAGACTTCCTGACAGCAAACCCATCTGGTGAGCTTGATGCAATCTGGGCAGCATCTAATGAAATGGGGCTTGGAGCTATGCTTGCATGCGAAGCTGCAGACAGGCTGGAGCTGGCCGGTGAAGGCGAAGTAGGAGATGCCGGTGTTGCTATCTTTACTAACGATGTAACACCAGAATCTGTGGATCGTATAAAAGAAGGAAAAATAGTAGCCGAAACCACACATGGATTCCCGGACTGGGGCTGGTATGGAACTGAATTTGCAGTGACACTGGTATACGGCGGACAGGTTCCGGAAATCTTTGATATAAGACCAAGGACTGTATACATGGAAAATGCTGATTTGTTCTATCCTAATCCTTCTCTTGAAGAGATTGATTGGGCAGCTATAAAGAATGGTGAATCACCAAGGATAGATTAAGCAACAAGTAGAAAATGGAGATTTTATAGAAGCAGAGCCGCCTGACACTTATCATTTTGCAGGCGGTTCTGCTGCGAATAATGAATATTAATACCTGAATCAGTAAATAACAAGTGAAATATTTTAGTAAGAAGGGGGCAAATGAGACTGAATAATAAGGTTGCAATCATAACAGGAGCCGGATCCGGAATAGGGGCAGCAACAGCAGTTATATTTGCAAAAGAAGGTGCGAGAGTTGTAATTGCGGATATTGAAAAGAATAAAGGCATGGATACGGCAAACTTGATTAAAAGTAATAACGGAGAAGCTATTTTTGTACAGGTTGATTTGACTGCGGCGGACAGTATAAAAAAAATGGTAATATCCACTATAGAAACTTATGACAGACTTGACATATTGGTGAATAATGCCGGTATCTATTTACAGGCGAACGCAGTTGATACAAGCGAAAATGACTGGAACCGGATTATGGATGTTAATCTCAGGGGTGTTTTTTTATGCTGTAAGTATTCCATTCCGGAAATGATAAAAGGCGGAAAAGGCGGTGTCATTGTAAATGTCGGTTCTGAAGCCGGGATTGTCGGTATAAAAAATCAGGTGGCTTATAATGTTTCTAAAGGCGGTATTATAGCATTGACAAGAAGTATGGCTGTGGATTTTGCTACGCAAAATATTAGAGTTAATTGTGTGTGCCCCGGTACTACGGAAACAACACTGGTAAAAGAAGCCTTAAGCAAAGCTTCGGACCCAGAAAAAGCCCGTCGTGAACTTGAAATGGTACGTCCTGCAAATAGGCTCGGTCGACCTGAAGAAATAGCCTACGGTATACTATATATGGCTTCGGATGAATCACCTTATGCTACAGGTACAATATTATCGATAGATGGAGGTTATACCGCTCAATAAAATCTAAAAAATGCAATCTATTTATTATGGAGGAAGATAATTATTATGTCATTACCGTTGTTGCAAGTCATAGGTCTTGATAAGAGTTACGTTGGAGTTCATGCACTCGATCATGTAGATTTTGATCTAAATGAAATGGAAATACATGCACTGCTTGGAGAAAATGGTGCAGGTAAATCAACCTTCATGAAAATACTGGATGGTTCGGTAATTAAAGATGGAGGAAAGATCTTTATCAATGGCAGGGAGGTCAATATTACAAATCCCCATCAGGCCCAACAATTAGGAATAGGTATGGTTTATCAGGAATTAAGCCTTATACAAAATCTAACCGTAGCCGAAAATATCTTTTTAGGAAGGTGGCCCAGGCGAAAGTTATTTAAATCCGTTGACTGGCGGCAGATTTACAGACAATCTAAAGAGGTACTGGAAAAACTTGGTGTCCATATTGATATAAAAGCGCGTGTGAATAGTCTCGGAATGGGCGAACGGCAATTAACTGAAATTGCCCGTGTCATATCTATGAACATAAAGATTCTTTTACTTGATGAACCAACTTCTGCCTTATCCGATGAAGAGAGAGAACGGCTTTTCACACTGGTGAGAGGACTTAAGAAAAGGGGGGTAAGCGTAATCTATGTATCGCATCGTTTATCCGAGATCCCTCAAATCTGTGATCGTGTAACCGTCCTGCGGGATGGAAAGAAGATAGATACCATGCCGGTTAATCAGGCTGATGAGGGCACTCTTATCAGAATGATGGTGGGTAGAAATATTGGGGAGAGATTTCCTAAAGAGAAGACACAGGAGGGTAAAGAAGTTTTGAGGATCAAGAATCTGACGGTAGACGGTAAGTTAAATAACCTTAATTTAAGTTTAAATGAGGGTGAAGTTCTGGGGATTTTCGGTATTATGGGTGCAGGCCGTACGGAATTTGCAAGGGCTCTTTTTGGAATTGATAAAATAAGCAAGGGCGAGATCTTTATCGGTGGTAAAAGAGTCAATATTTCTTCTCCGGCAAAGGCAATTGAGAAAGGTCTCGGTTATCTCACCGAAGATAGACAGGGCGGGCTTCTAATGCGAATGGCAATCCCGCAAAATATTACATTACCGAGTCTGAAAAGATTTAACCGGTTTGGTTTTTTAAGACAAAACGATGAAAAAAAGATTGCCAGGGGTTATATTGATGACCTTGGTATACAAACACCCAGAGTAGATCAAAAAATCGAATTTTTAAGTGGAGGAAATCAGCAAAAAGTTGCCATTGCAAAATGGCTGTGCAGCCAGTCAAAAATACTGATTCTGGATGAACCCACCAGAGGAATCGATGTCGGAGCCAAAGTCGAGGTTTATCGTTTAATAAACGATCTGGCTAAATGTGGAGTTGGAATTATATTACTATCGTCTGAGCTCCCGGAAATCTTAAATATGTCTGATCGTATTCTGGTTATGTGTGACGGCTCGTTTGTTGATGAATTTGAAGGAGGAAAGGCATCACAGGAAGATTTACTGAGATGTGCTGTAGTTAGAAAATAATATTATCGAATTTGAAAGGTATAGATAGTATGACGAAAGAACCATCAAAGTTTAAAATTTTAAGTTTCGAATGGCTAAAAGCATTGGTAGAAACAAAGCAAAAGAGAGCGAAACTTTTGATTATGGCGATGTTTATAGTGATAGGCAGCGTATTTTTATATTATGCGGTGTCGGCACCCGGCTTCCTCTCTATTGGAAATGCTACTAATATGGCCCAGCGCATGCCTGCTGATATCATTGTAGCGGTGGCCCAGACTATGGTTATTATCGGAGCGGGCATCGATCTTTCCGTGGGAGCTATTCTTGCTTTTTGCGGTTCATTGACTGCAGTAGCGTTTTGCTATTGGGGTTTGCCTGTTTGGGTGGCGATATTGCTTGGACTGACGGCAGGGTTATCTATAGGAAGTATTACCGGACTGATTATCACAAAGGGTAGAATTCCTGATTTCATTGCGACATTGGGTATGATGGTAACTATTCGTGGTGTCGCTTTGATTTTGACAGGAGGATTACCGGTTCCATCCCATATAACTGCGGTAAGACTCAGAGCATATTTACCGCCTTCAATAATATGGCTGGGCAGTGGAAAAATATTTGGAATACCTGTCGCTCTTATAATCTCACTGGCTATAGTTGCTATCGGCTGGCTGATCTTAAGACATACTGTATTAGGGCGGTCGATTTATGCAATAGGAGGCAATAGGGAAGCTGCTGCCATATCTGGTATAAATGTTGATTTAACCAAAGTCAAAATATATGCACTATCAGGATTATTATCAGCACTTGCGGGTATAATATTAATTGGCCGTATGAATTCTGCCAATGCCTTAATGGCAGATCCAGCTAATTTGGACAGTATTGCCGCAGTTGTCATAGGGGGGACTGACCTGTTTGGTGGTCAGGGTGGTGTTGTCGGCTCATTATTTGGCGCCGGTGTCCTGAGCGTATTAAAAAATGTGCTGAACCTCCACAATGTACAGGATTTTGCTCAAAGGGTATTCACTGGTATTTTAATCATTGGTGTAGTAGTAATAGATCAGCTACGACGAAGATTCACACGTTAACAAAATCTTGAAAAGAGTAATATTGATATGAAAATAAGCTACAATGAAGCGACTGCCATGGGATGTTCCACTCTCGAAAATGATTTGATTCTCTGTGAGAAGATTGGTTATGATTTTATAGAAATCCGTTTGGATATGCTCAGGGATTATCTAAAAAAATATTCGGTAAAAGATTTAAAATCATTTTTTGCCAGCAGCAGGATCAAGCCCCATGCTTTCAATGCGTTATTCGATATTAATTTCTGTGATGCCGATGCGTGGAAAGTGGTAATGGAAGATTTCATGCTGGCCTGCAAAACAGGTGAAAAAATCGGCAGCCAGTATATTGTAGTCGTACCCACTATCACAAAAAAACCTAATACTCACAGTGAAGCCGAAGTTTTTGAAGACTCGATAGGAGGCTTGACAAAACTTCTGGATGTTGGAAGAAATTATGGTATGAAATTAGCCTTTGAACCGGTTGGAAATCCCGGTTGCTGCGTAAGAACAATTGGGCAAGCCTGGGATATTGTTGAAACTATCGATCAGGATGACGTGGGTTTGACCATGGATGCATTCAATCTTCATCTTTATAACAAGTTAAATGACTTTAAGGATATCAAAATTGTCGATCCGGATAAGATTTTTGTTGTACACCTTGATGATGGTGAAGATTTACCCCTGGAGGTCCTGGATCACTGCCATAGATGTTTTCCGGGAGAAGGAGTTATCGATTTAAAGAATTATGTAAAAAATTTAAAAGATGTTGGCTACGACAGAATGATATCCATTGAGACTTTCAGGCCGGAATACTGGGAAAAAGATGCTCAGTGGGTTATTAGAAGAGGTTTTGAAACTACAAAAAAATTACTTGAATCCATTTAATCATTAAAGAAACACACCGGAGAAATAAAGTTGGCATTGCTTCATTCTTTAATTATAAATACTTACTTTTAGGAGAATAAGAATTTGGCACAAATTTCTTTTTCAAGTTTAGATATAGGAACATCCGGTGTGAAAGCGCTTATTGTGGATGATTCAGGTAAAGTAATATCTAAATCTTACAGGTCGTATCCCTGTGAATACCCCAGACCAGGATGGGTCGAACAGGATGTAGGTATCATATGGAAAAAGATTTGTGAAGCATCCAGTGAAGCAATACATAATGCAAATATACCTGCTGATTCTATAAAATCCCTTGGGATCTCAAGTCAGCGTGGTACTTTTATTCCTGTCGATAAAGATCTTAGACCTCTTATGAATTCAATAGTATGGTCCGATACGAGAGCTGATAAGGAACTTGATTCGATTTTAGAAAAAATCAGTAAAGACAGATATCACGAGATCTCCGGCGTGCCTCCTTCAAGTGTTTGGTCATATGCAAAGATAAAATGGTATATCGACAATAGGAAGGATCTTTTCGAAAAAACGTTTAAGTTTCTTAACGGGCAGGAATATTTTTTAAATAAGCTGGGAGCTGAGCAGTTGAGTACGGATCCTTCTTCAATAACAATGAATGGTATGCTTGATATTGAAAAACTTGATTGGAGCAGAGAATTATGCGATTTAATAGGTCTTCCCATGGATATGCTTCCGGTTATGGGCACACCTGCAAGAATGGTTGGGAAGATATCTAAAGAAGCATCCTCCGAAACAGGATTTCCTGAAGGCATGCCTATCGCTATAGGAGGAGGGGACCAGCAATGTACGGCTATTGGTGCAGGAATAATAAAGGAAGGTATGGCAGTAGTGATTCTCGGAACGGGCGGAGCAATAATCGCACACATCGATACAAAAAAGGAGGACAAAGATAAAAAAGTTGTTTTCGGAGGTTCCTGTATACCAGAGAAATGGGATATGGAAGGTTTGCAGGCTACCGGCAGCGGAACCTTAAAGTGGTGGGAAGAAAATTTCTGCCTGTATGAAAATAATATTGCTCAAGAATCCGGATCGAATGTTTATGAAATACTTAATTCGGAGGCTGTAAAAAGTCCTCCGGGCAGTCAAGGGCTGGTATTCTTTCCATTTTTACAGGGACAGAGTACACCAAGTTATGATTATAATGCAAAAGGCGGATTTTTAGGTATTTCTTTTGCTCATAATAAGGCGGATATAATAAGGTCCATAATGGAAGGGACCATTTTTGAATTAAACATGATAAAAGAAGCAATGGAAAGCGTACTGGGCAGGAAGTTTTATAGTTTGAGGATCTCGGGGGGTGGGACAAAATCAAACCTCTGGAATCATATACAGGCAGATATTTATGGAAAATCTATCGAAAGACCAAAAATAGCAGACTGTGCAAGCATTGGGGCAGCAATTTTAGGGGCATATGGATGCAAGTTTTTTACCAGCATAGAGGAAGGTGTCGAACAAATGGTGAGTGTCGTAGAAACGATAGAACCGGTAGAAAAAAATCATCAGATCTACAATGAAATATATGACATCTTTTTTAAAACTTTTAACTTACTATCTAAGAATAATATTAATAAGGAATTAGCGGAACTTCAGAGAAAATTTTAGCTTAAGAGCTAACAATAATCCTAAAAATTATCATACAACTCTTTTCTTCTTTTCATTTGCAGTTTTAATTATATGTTTCATAAAATCTAGATCCAGACTTGCATGACCAATTCCAATCCCATCAAGCTCTTTAATGTCTAAAATATCCTTAAAGTTATTTTCATTTACCCCTCCGCCGTAAGTGATGCGAAGATTGCTGCCTATACCTGATCCATATTCTTTATCTATAAGTTTTCTTACAGATATTACTTTTTCCCTGATATAATCCGGAGGCGCAGCATCAGCAGTATTTATGGCCCACAGTGGTTCATAAATCATGATTATTTTGGAAATCTCATCAGTCTCAAGTCCCTCTAAATAACTCAAGATATCCTCTCTTACCTGGAGAAATATTTTTTCTTTATCCGGGTCCTTTTTTTCAAATACTATCAAAAAAGGAGTCAAATTATTTCTCAAAGTAGCTTTTACTTTTTTATTTACCATTTGTTTATCTTCTTTGAGATTGATCGATCTTTCGGGGTGACCCAGTAAGATATATTTACAACCGATTTCAGATAAAAAGAGCGGGCTCACCTCGCCGGTAAAGGCACCCTTATCTTCCCAGAATAAATCCTGGGAACCTGCCTCTACGGGAGAACTTTTCAGTACTTCTATAACTGAGTATAATGATAAAAAATCAGGGAAAACAATGATTCTTAGATCTCTGCTTAAGTCATTTATAGAGACGATAAATTCTTTTATTTTTTTAGCATAGTGGATACTGCTGGAAACACCCAGATTCATTTTCCAGCCGCATGTAATATAAAACACTCGTTTATTTTTTCCTTACATTCTTTATTATTTTAAGTACTTCTGAAGTCAGACCTGTGATTTCATCAAATTTTCCTTCT
Source organism: Candidatus Humimicrobiaceae bacterium (assembly GCA_036514895.1). Classification (GTDB taxonomy): domain Bacteria; phylum Actinomycetota; class Humimicrobiia; order Humimicrobiales; family Humimicrobiaceae; genus Hydromicrobium. The sequence continues at coordinate 14,894 of DATBWH010000019.1, read as the reverse complement.
GATACTGACTTACTGTTTACCAGATTGGAACCCATACCTATACACACAACACCGGCATCGAACCATGCTTTTATATTGCTTTCTTCCGTAGTAACACCTCCCGTGGGCATTAGTTTTGACCACGGCATAGGACCCAGTATATTTTTCACAAAACCCGGTCCTCCCACAGTGGAACCAGGGAAAATTTTGACGATTTCTGCTCCATATTCCTCTGCCCTAGATATTTCATTCACTGTAGCAGCACCCGGAATGTAAGCAACTTTTCTTCTGTTGCACAGCAGTGCTATTTCTTTGTTGAAAGATGGTCCGACTATAAAATTTGCTCCAAGACCGATATAAAGAGCGGCAGTAGGTGCGTCCATAACTGAACCTACTCCGGTTATAAGGTCCGGGTACTCCTTTATGTTAAATTTTATCAGTTCAGAAAAAACTTCTACCGCAAGATCGCCCCTGTTTGTAAACTCCAGGATCCTTGCGCCTCCTTTTGCCAGTGCCTGAGCGACTTTTTTGGTTTTTTCAATGTCTTTATTGTAAAAGAGAGGTATCAACCCATCTTCCAGCATGACATTGTAAACCTTGATTCTGTCAAATTGCGCCATCTATTTTCCTCCTTTTTTATTATTGACTATACACTTGGCGCACGTATGTAGCAGTTTGGAGATTATACGAATCGATATTAAAATATCATATCCGTATTTTTCAAAAAAGAGTTTAAGATTAGTGAAGGGAAGCTAATCCTAAATGCTTGTCTACTACATACGTGTGTCAAATGTATAATCATATTTTTATTCATCTAATACTATTAGCAATTTTTATCAAACGATCAAACAGTTCTTCTGTAATCTCGATATGAAGAACCTGTGAAATTACCTGTGTCCATCCGTGTACGAAATAAATCCAACCATCTTCCACTTTAACGCTGCGTGAGTCTTTCTGTCTTTCCGCCTGGTGCATGAAATCAAGCTCTCCCCTGTAGTTAAATTCCCAGGCAATGCCATTTTCCGGGAAAAGTCCATAATCGGTTATCGGTGATCCGGGCGTATCCTTTCCCATACCTGTAGCATTAATGACTATACTGTATGGGGGAAGCAAACTCATTTTTCTGTCATTTACTTCAGGATCCTGGTTACAGATATATTCTATATTGATGTCAGCATTTAATTTTTGGATGATTTCCTTTAAATGATCCAGTCTGGGCTGGCTTCTGTTTATCACAACGATCTTCTCGGGCTTGTCTGAATGTCCTCTTTCGGTGATCGTATAAAGTATAGTTGCGATACTCGACCCTCCGGCACCAAAAATCAACATATGAGCTTTTGTCCTCGAAAAATATTCCTTATCGATTATATGTTCCAGAGAAAGACCCGAACTTATCGGATCCTTGGCGTGTCCTTCAAGTTTACCGTTATTCTTTGAAATAGAAGATATTTCCTTAAGCAACTTTGCGTAATCATCAAAATAATCGAACATATCTACGGCTGAGGAATATAGATCCATTTTATGAGTGGTCACCAGAGAACCGATAGAATTATCATCATATTTGATCTGCGCAACTGCCTGTCTGTAATTTTCAGGATTGTCATGAATTTTTAGGTCCATTCCGTCTATCATTATTTCCGGCTTTCCGAGTTCCCTCATCCATAATGGGAAAATTTTCATAATGGATGACTTGGAAGTCGTTACTCCGATGAAATAAAAGGTCGGTTTCTCTTTTTTTATTATTTTGTAATTATTCATTTCATTATCCTTCATTTAAAACCTCCCGATATCTTAACTGATATTTGCTGTGTTTTCAGGTTCAGCAACTATATTTCCTGGTTTTTCACCCTTTAGAACAGCAATACAATCTTCCATGGTTATTCTTCCCATCTCATTTGCGGCCATATCGGTTGCGGCTCCCATATGAGGAGTAACTATGACCTGCGGAAGAGATAACAATGGGTTATCGGGATCAGGCGGTTCTTTGGTGAAAGCATCCAATGCTGCTGCACCAAGATGACCGCTTTTTAAACTCTCGTATAATGCATCTTCGTCTATTAATTCTCCTCTTGAGGTATTGATCAATATAGAACCTTTTTTCATTTTAATTAAAAATTCTTTATTCACCATCCTGGACGTCACCGGCGTGACCGGCACATGAAGTGATACAAAATCAGACTTGCCGATCAGTTCGTCCTGGGAACAATACTCTATATTATGTTCTGATTCAAATTCAGGATTACTGTGACGATGATATGTGACCAATTTGCAGTCAAATCCTTTTAATCTTAAGACGACTTCTTTTGCTATGTTTCCAAGTCCTATCAGTCCAAATACCTTGCCCTGCAGGGTAATGCCTTTTAATCTTGGCCACTGACCCTTTTTTGTTTCATAATTTGCAGCAGGAATAGAACGGGCTGCTGCTATTGCGAGGCCGATAGTTAGTTCTGCGACCGAAGTGGAATTAGCTCCCGGTGTGTTGGTCACATAAATACCAGCTTTTTTTGCAGCTTCTATATCTACTCTGTCATAACCGGCACCATATCTTGCGATTATTTTAAGATTTTTGGCTCTGGAGATCACATCTTTATTTATCTTGTCAAGTCCGGCAATCATTCCATCAAAATTCTCGATTATGGGAATCAAATCAGAGGCGTCCAGTGGTTTACCCTCAGTATTGTACACAACCTCTTTTACCATTTCTTCAAGTCTTGTTTTTAAGCTTTTATCGTATTTACCATAACTAGTTGGTGTTATTAAAATACGGCATTCCTTTAGCGGCTTTTCTTGCATCTTATCTCTACCCCTTTCCTGGTAATAATACTAATAATAATTAAATTCCAGAGTTATTTCCATTTCGGATTATCAATAATTTTTGAACTGCCATCTTCGTCTATGATTAATTTTCTAAATCCTCTGGTTTCTATTGTTGCGTAATTATGGCCCGCATGTGCCGGGTAGACAAATAACATCTGCAAATCTTCACTACCTGTATTTATAGAACGGTGGGCCCATCTTCCGGGAATATAAAGAGTTGTATACGGAGATAATCCCTCGGCTGACCAATCACCTTCAGGCGTTTCCATCATCATATAACCATTTCCTTTGAGGCAGAAGTAAAGTTCTGCAGTTCCAAGCACCGAATGGAAATGTCCCTTGGTCATAAAGTATTCTTTACCGACTTTTCCGGCATGTACTATCGATAATCCCTGTATTAACTCTCCCTCTATCTCCGGAACTAATTTTTCATATACTTCATAAATCACTGTATCTTCTCTTTTGATCATTTCATCATAACTCTTCTCATCGAGGTACTGACCTTTCATCGAGGATAGTTTCCTTACAATATGTGAATCGGGATTTGAAATAGTTTTATTCACCGGATCTATTTTAAAAGTAAAAGGTTTAATTTTTTTATCTTCCATAATTCTCCTTTACAGGGATTTCAATTAAAACTTAAAAAATTTTGTGTATTTTTCTTTAATATATTTTCAATATCTGTTGTGCCTGCACCTGAACGGGCGAGTCTTTCTGCAATACCTTTGAATAAACCTGCCACGCCTCCTTTTTTACTCATCTCGTTCCATGATGAATTATTTGCAAGGTCGCTTCCCACCATCAACGAACCGCTATAACCTTCCCTGATCATTTCGATCAGCAGCGGCCATACATTTTTTTCCGGATCGTAACTGGCCCGGTTAAAGGTATCATATTCCAGATAAATCGATTTGTCGGCCAGAGTTTTATGCAGTTTGATATCAGCTCTTTTATCCATATGAAAAAGCATGATCTTCGAAAAAGGGATTTCTTTTTTTTCAAAAAGACTTATAAGTCTTTCAACTTCCAGACCTCTGTCAGTATGGACCACCAGAGGTGCCCCGGTCATAAGGGAAGCATCGATTGCTGCTTCAGTCAATATCCCGTACTGGCCTTCAAGAGTACCCGTAAAAGCTATTTTGATCGCACCTGCTCTGATTTTATTGTTTTTACTGTCCGCACCGGATGTTTCGGTCAGGCTGTTTTTTACTTCGTCCTTAAAAAAAGAAGCTGCATTTTCTTTGCTCATTTTCCATAACTCAGAGCCAGGACCATAATATTCTTTTTTATGAAATCCTGTAACAGAAACAATATTTACACCGGTTGATTCGGATAGTTCCAGTAACTTATTTCCATTTCTGCCGCACCCCCCTGGCTGGCAATCTATGACTGCGGCACGATCCTCTGAAATGTCCGGAATTCTTTCGCTCTTAAACCTATCCAATTCTTTTTTCAATAGGAGGAAATCGTTTAGAATTAATTCCTGATAATCTTTTATATTACTCATACTGGATTCTTCTATCCATAAATGACTGTGCGAATCAACGATTCCCAGAAGATCTTTTTTTATCATTCCTTTTACTGTTTGCGCATTATCTTCCATAGTAAAATAAAATATTTTAACCTTTCAGTTTTTCTAGATCGGTAAATATGCCCTTTGTACTATCCAGCAGGGACCTGTAATAATCTACATACTGCCGGTAAAAGTCATGCATCTCCATATCCGGCTCGATTCTGTACTTGACTTCGTTGAACCTGTCTGCAGTTTCTTTCATATCTTTAAACACACCGGTAGCATGACCTGCAAGAATCGAGGAACCAAGCACTCCGAATTCTTCTCTATTCAATCTTTCATATGGAATTCCCAATACATCTGATTTTATCCTGTTCCATATTTTACTTTTGGCACCACCGCCTATGACTCTGGCTTTTTCAAATTTAAGTTCAGGAGCCAGCTTTTTTTGGATACTCATATATATTGCATATTCGTATGCAACTGCCTCCAGTAAAGACCTGTAAAGATGTCCGATCTCATGCTTCCAGGTCAATCCTATCCAGCTGCCTTTGAGGTAAGGGGCATTGGGGCATACTCTTCCGCCCATATGGGGGATAAAGAAAAGTTTTTCGGAACCGGGTTTTATTTTAGATGCCAGATCATTAAGGTAATCATAGGGATCTTTAACAGCATCACCGTTAAAATTATTTTTAAATCTAATTATTTCATCCCTGAACCATCTTAAATTCAATCCACCGCCATTAATGAATGCTATGGAATACCACAGGTCTTCAGTAACAAATCTTGGAGTAAAGAATGTCTTATTTTCTACATCAGGTTTGAATTTATCAAGGCAGATAGAAAATACAGATGCCGTACCGGCTACATCAAACACCATGCCTGCTCTATTAATAGCTGCTCCTAACATATTGGCAACCGTGTCACCGCATCCGGCAGCAATCGGGATTCCCGGATACAGCAGAGTTTTTTCCGAAGCTTCCTTGCTCAATTTACCTATTACTTCCCAGGGTTTTACGATCTTCGGCAGTTTTTCGACCGGCAGGTCAAAATCTTTACATAAATCTTCCGACCAGCGTTTATTCAATATATCTGCGAAGTTGCTGAAATGCAGATACGTATAGTCAATGTAGGCGTCCGATGCTTTCAATCCTGCCAATTTACCGGCAGCATAAGCCGATGGCATGATAAACTTTGCAATTTTTTTAAAGATCTCCGGCTTTTCATTTTTCCACCAGAGCATTTTGGGACCGTGTGTAAACGAAGGAGGTCCGCCGCTTATAGAGATTACTTTTGATTCTTCTTTTTTCATTAGTTCGACATAAGGAGCGCAGCGTGTGTCCAGCCATGAATCATAAGGGGTTGCAGGGGACCAGTCTTTATCTATCGAACAAACACCTGCCATCTGTCCATCTATCGCGATTCCTTCAACGTTTTTTGCATTTATATTCGACTTCTGCACACATTCTTTAATCGTATTGATCACAGAAAGGTAAATTTCATCGGGGTCCTGTTCTACTGCACACAACTCGGGATAATAGAGTTTTGATTCTTCGAATGCCTCTGAAATAAGATTTCCGGAGTCATCGAAGATAGCAGATTTTGTACCATTCGTACCTACATCTACTCCTATTAAATATGTTTTATTTGTCAATTTTGTAATCCTATATCTATAAAGATTAGATAATAAATAATACTTTTAGATTTTCCGGTAATGCTGCGTTTGAAAAAGCTTCCTCAGCATCCGCTAGTTTGAATTTTTTACTGATCAATCTGTTTAAATCTATTTTTTTAGATTCTGCAAGTTCCAGGGCTCTTTTATACTGGGAAACCGTGGAACCTGTGGTACCGGTCACGATAATTTGTTTATAATGAACTACATTAGATTTAAAATTAATTGTATCCGTACCTTTAGGAAGTCCCCCGAAAAGAACGATTCTTCCGCATCTTGCAATAATATCCAGACTCTGTTCCTGCGCTTTTGCAGAAGATACGGCAATTATTATCACATCGGCTCCCCGGCCGTAACTGAGTTCCATTAATCTGTCTCTTAGATCTTCTTTCTGAGGATTAATGATGTAATCGGCCCCTGTTTTTTCTGCGATTTTAATACGCATGGGATCAATTTCACTCACTATGACTTTTTGGGCGCCTTTTAATTTTACCAGTATCATGTTCAGGATTCCCATCGAACCTGCGCCAATTACAAGGACGATATCGGACAGGTCGATACAGCCGGATTCTATGCCATTTAATGCTGCAGCCAGCGGCTCTATCAAAGCAGCTTCTTCATATGTAATATTATCTGGCAGTATAAAAATATTTCCCTGGGATATATATCTGGCAGGGACCCTGACATACTCTGCAAATGCTCCGTCCATGCTTATGCCAAAAGCCTCATAATTTTCACAGAGATTTGTAAAGCCTCTGATGCATTCAGGGCAGTGGCCGCATCCTATATTAGGGGCTATCGAGACCCTCATTCCCTCACTTAAATTTTTGACATCTTTTCCTGTTTTTGCTATTTCTCCGGAAAATTCATGACCAAGTATCATGGGTTTATCATCCGGATTTTTAAAGTGGCCGTATTCTCTGATCTTTAGATCGGTTGCGCAAATCGAAGCTGCCTTTACCCTTAAAAGGATTTCATTTTCCGAGATTTGAGGAACTGCAACATCTTCTACGCTTATCTTTTTCTTACCCTTATAAAATAAAGCTTTCATTATTTTTGATTATATTAATTAGATTATGTTTATTGGTTTACCTTTTAAAATCGACTCATTTGCAGCTATAACCGCTGCTACTGCTTTCCTGCCATCTTCACCGCTTACCATGGGCTTTTTTTTGCTAATAATGCATTCTATAAAATGCCTGTCTTCAGCAATATAAGCTTCATGGAATCTCTTCTTCCAGCTCAATGTCTGTTTTATGACAATACCATTTTCTCTGTTGCAGGTTATCGTTGTGGAGTCCTGAAGACTGCCGATAAACATTACTCCCTGCGAACCGATGACCTCCGCCCTTGCATCATATCCATAAAAACAGGGGCAGACACTGTCTATAATTCCCATGGTCCCATTTTTAAGTTTAATCGAAACTGTTGCGGTATCATAAAAATCAGGGAATTTTTTTCCTATTTCGGGGCTGTTAAAGTTTTCGGCAACCGCATATACTTTTGCATATTCTGCTCCGGACAACCATCTGATTGTATCGAAATCATGACTATTGACCTCAGCCAACATTCCATTTGACTTTTTGATATCCAGGGCCCAATTACCAGGCAGTCCCGGACCATGAGTCAGTGATTTTATTATGATCGGTCTGCCGATCGTACCTTTATCCAGTAAATCTTTGGCATATAAAAATCCGGGATCGAATCTTCTCATAAACCCGATTTGCAGTATTACCCTCTTATTACTGCAGGCTTTTATCATCCGGTCACAATCCTTTATAGTTATTGCCATTGGTTTCTCACAAAATACATGGATTTTATCTTTTGCGGCTTCTATTACATAGTCGGGGTGTGTAAAGGTAGGAGTGGTGATGACTACTGCATCGATTTCAGTATTCTTTACTGCATCCTTTAAATTTTTGAATACGGAATTTTCCTTAAGGTTGTATTTATTTGCCAGGTTTTTTGCCTTCTTGATATCATTATCTACAATTGCGGTAATCTCTGAGTTTTTAATATAATCATAATATACATCGCCATGAACTTCTCCTGCTCTGCCTGCTCCGATGAGACAAATCCTGATATTACTCATACGTACCTTTCTTATAAATTATGTTAAAAACACTTAATTCATAGTCAAAATAGACATAATGATGTAATTACATCTTTTATATTCTTATATTAAAGACTTTATGTCAAGGAAAATGTGTTATTTAGGTAAGATATTTAATAATTATAAAAGTTTAGATGAAGATTTTTTAAAAACATTTTTTAAGTAAAATATTTCTACAATCCAGTATTTTTTTTGTTTACGAATTATTATATTTTGAAATAATATCTTAAAAATTTATATAAATATAAAATTATTCAATAATACAATTAAATAAATGCTTGTATTATCCTTTATTTCCAATAGAATCTTAATTACTAAAGAAAGAGATAATAATAAATGAAGGGATTATTAAATGTTTTTTTATTTCAAAAAAAAGAATAAAAAGATTTTTTTATTTTTCATAAATATATTCTTATCTGCTGTAATAATATTCTTATTGTTTTCTGCGGTTAGCTGCAAGACCGCCGATAATAACGGCAATGAAAATACTGATGGAGAGAATCTTACTGTAGGCTGTGATGCCACATATCCGCCTTTCGAATCCATGGAAGACGGCGATATCGTAGGTTTCGATATAGATATAATTAGAGAGATAGCCGAAAGAATGGGCAGGGAGATAGAAATAGAATCAATTAAATGGGATAACACTTATGAGTTTCCTGAAGACATGGATCTCGATATGATTATTTCGGCAATTCCGATACTCGAGGAAAAGGAGAGTCTGGTTGATTTTTCAGACCCATATTTTGTAATGGAATATATGCTGATCACTTTAAGCGGAATCGATATCAAGATAAAAGAAGACCTGGAAGGGAAGGAAGTCGGAGTACTTAATAGTGAAGAAAGTTATCTCGATGAAGACTATTTACTTAATTATAGAATCGAAGGTTATGATGATATGGCGACCATGTTCGAAGATCTCAGAAATGAAAACATTAGCGGCATTTTGATCTCACTTCCCATAGGAACCAATCTGATGACTGAAAATGAAGGAATTTACAGTATACTGGAAATAATCGAATCCAATAAAGAATTTGTCATTGTTTTAAAAGAAGGAAGCGACCTGAAGGAAGAGGTCAACAGGGTCATAGAAGAAATCATGCAGGACGGCACCTATGATGAGATCTACGGCAGATGGTTTGATTACAATATCTAAAAAAGGTATCTATTAAGTTTTTTTTTAACGATGTTATAATTATTGATCATTATAATTTAATAATTTAAAGATCGGGGAGAGGATATGTTGGTCGTTGGTGAAAATATAAGTGTTGTATCAAAAGTAGTAGGGGATGCTATAAGGGACAGAAATGCGGCGCCTATAATCGAGATGGCTAGAAAGCAAAAAGAAGCAGGAGCCGATTATGTGGATGTAAATATCGGTCCCGCTACAAAAAAAGGCGAGGAGCTTATGCAGTGGATAGTAAAAAGTATTCAGGCAGAATTAGATGTACCTCTTGCTCTCGATACCAAAAATGTCAGTGCTATGGAAGCCGGCCTGGAAGTGCATAAGGGTATGGCAATGATCAATTCGGTTACGGGAGATAAAGATAAACTTGACATTCTTATGCCTCTTGCAAAAAAATATAATAGTAAAATTGTGGGAATTGCACTGACCGAAAAAGGTGTACCCCCCGATGTTGACAGCAGGGTGGAGATAATTATGAACATAGTCAATTCCGCTCTGGAATATGATTTACCGATGACGAATCTTTACCTGGATCCCGTGATCCTTCCAGTTGCGGTTCTTCAGGAACAGGTATTCAACAGCATAAAAGCACTGAAGATTTTTAAAGAATTAAAAGAACTGATGGCTCTTCCCGATGATCCCAGAACAATTGTGGGACTCAGTAATGTCTCCCAATCTTCTCCTCCGGAACTTAAAAGTCTGCTCAACAGGACATACCTTCTCATGCTATTAAGTCAGGGCCTTGACAGCGCTATTGTCGATCCTCTTGATAAAGAATTGATGAACGCTGTAAAGACATATGATATACTGACCAATAAAATATTATACGCACATTCATATCTTGATTAAAAAAAGATCGATTCGTATTAAAAATTCCGGTGCAGTCGAAGATTTCTTATATTTTTCTAATAAATTTATTAGAAATATGGAATTTACGGATTGAATAAAAAACCGATTGTGGTAAAATGAGTCGAAGGGGTAAGTTAATGCAGGCGTCCAATAGCTTTGATAGCTTACCCCCCTTTTTTTATAATCTTTTTTTCCGTTCAGCCTGATATGTGTTTATATTGCATTCGTATTGCATTAATAAATTTTCAAAAGATATATATGTTTAGCATTCTCATCGATTAACAATTACAACTCTCATATATTATCAGGGCTTAAATTCATAAGAGTGGCCCAAAATAATAGTAATCCTTGTAAAAATTCAATTATTTAAATAATAAAAAAATGTTGACATATACGTTATAAAAGTATTATTATTGTACAACAGTATTTTAAAGAAAATATAAGAAATAAAAATAAAGAAATTTAGTAGCTTAGAAACTTTCCTCAAATTTGGACGCTAGAGGGAAGAGGAGCTAATAGCGAAACCGACTAAATAGTCGGTTTTATTTTTTATAAGGACAAAAAATTTGATAACTATTTATAAAGGGGTAAGAAAAATGGATTATATTAAAAGCAAATTCAGTAAGACACTTATATTTATAGTTACATTCTCCTTACTGTTAATGCTGGTCATTCCTGTAGGAATAATCTTCGGAAACTCGGATAAAGATCTAAAAGAAGAATACGACAAGGCGCTGATAGCGCTTGGAACTGCACAGGAAGAAGTCAGTGCAGCAGAAAGTGATCTGGAATCTGTAAAACTGATAGAAGCCGAAGCAAATGCAAATCTTGAGGCTGCAGAACAAATATTTATTGCAGCCGATGGAAACCATGCAGCTGTTTCACCCGAAGTCGATAAACTAAGGGAAAGATTGACTTTTGCCCAGGCAGCCGCAGAAGAAGCAAATTCACTCTATGAAAGTGTAAAAGAAACCGGAACGGAAGAAGAAATCAATGCGGCCCAAAATGCTGCAAATAATGCCGAAGCTGAATTGAATTCGATAACGGCTGAATATGAAACGGCTAATTCTAATCTGATAGCTTTACAGAATGAATTGGATGCAGCCAGAGCCGAATTTGAAAAGGCAAAAGCAGCCGCTGACGAAGCAAATGCAAACCTTCTGAATGCAGAAACAATTCTATATGAAAAGAATGAAACACTTAAATATGCTCAGGCTGAAGTGGATAAGACTAAAGCTGAACTTGAAGCCTATGAAGCACAAATAGCCGAAAACACTGAAGAGGCAAATACGGAAGATATAACAGTTATTGAAAATAATACTCTGGATGTAGAAATAACCGTTGAAGAAATAGTCGCAAGTGAAATAGTAGAAGATGAAACGATAACCGGGGAATTGACTACTACAGAAGAAACCGGAGAAATAACCGACACAGAAGTATCCCAAGAAGTAACTGCTTCCGACGAGACGACAATTGAAGAAGTCACAGAAGAGTCTATCGAATCCGTTGAGACAACTGAAATCGTAGTATCTGAGTTCAATGCTGTTACCAATGAATATTATATATCAGCAGATGCAGGTGAGGACGGAATAGGTACAATCGATAATCCTGCAAGTATCAACAGTGTCCTTTCTTATACAGCTAACGGTGATGTACTTTATTTCTTACCCGGTACATATACCACAAGTGTTGATCTTAATAATATAGAAACCGGAACTGAAGAGCTCCCAATTAGTTTTATCGCATATGATAATGTCATATTTGACGGCGAATCAATATTGGATAATGCTTTTTACTTCAGTTCTTCTATTAGCTATCTGAGTTTTTATAACTTTACTTTTATAAATTATCTGGGGAGTGCCATTGATATCGAAAATGGAGAAGTTACAAATATCAATATAGTAGACAATACATTTTCCGGTAATGGCACCGCGATAGATATAACTATAGACTCAGGCTTGAACATCTCAAACAATATAATAGTTAACAACGATGCCGGGATAGTCATTTCGGCAGATAACGTAAACATCAATAATAATGTAGTAGCATTCAATGGAGAAGGAATTGTAGTAGATGACACAAGCAGCAATGTAGTTGTTAACTATAATGACGTATTTGGAAATGGAATTGATTATCAGGGAACGGAAGCAGGGGCAAATGATATATCGGTCGATCCTGAATTTACCGATATGGAAAATCTTGATTTCACAATACTCGAGGACAGCCCTTTATATGAAAATAGTATTATAAGGCAGTCTTCAACAGATAAGGAAGACTATGTCCTTGGTGAGAAGGTTACCATAACAGGAAGCGGTTATAAACCATTCCAGGAATTGATCATAAGAATCCTCAGGGCAGATGGGACATTTGTTGAAGATATAAATATTACCGCTGACGAGAATGGGAAATTTACTTATGACGGATATTCGGTAGATTACGCAGGTACAGATTATCTTGCTGAAATAACCGACGCCGGTGGAAACATACTGGAAGTACTTGGTTTTACCGATTGTCATTTTAAAATAAAATTAATCAAGACCGGGCTGGACGGACTTCTGGATGGAGAATATGCCGGATTTACACTTTATAATAATAGCGGGTCTGCCATTGGTTCCGAGAAAAAACTCTACGGTAATGGATATGTGTTATGGGAAACTCCTACCGGTTCTTATGGAACTTTCTGGATCAAAGAGACACATGTTCCAGCTGGTTACGATCCTATAGCAGATATTAAAGTAGAAGCAAAGACTGATGGTGATTATTTCTTCACTAGGGAAAACGTCAAGAAGCTCGGAGAGATAACTCTTAATAAATCAGGGCTCGGTTCAACTGATACAGCAGGATTTACACTTTACAACTCGACTGGTTCTCCCGTAGGCGGAGAAAAGACAGTAACCGGTAACGGTTCTGTGTCATGGACAGATCTTAGCTGGGATACATATAAGATTGTTGAGACCACAACACCGGCAGGTTATGCACCTATAGCAGATATTACCGGAATAGTGGTTGGCTCAACAAAGCAGATATACAGCTTTGACAGAGAAAACGTAAAGATATGGGGAAAAGTAAAAATTAAAAAAAGCGGGCTTTCTGATCTTGCCCCGGGAGATTATGCAGGATTTACCCTTTACTACTCTAATGGGACCGCCTTCGGCGGTGAACAGCAAATAACCGGTGACGGGTTTGTTGTATGGGAAAAGGTTCCTTATGGATCAGGATACTATATAAAAGAAACACATGCTCCTGAAGGTTATGATCCCATATCAGATATTACCGGAATAAATATTACCTACCAGGATGAATCTGTACAGTTCCAGAGAGAAAATGTGAAATGCAAAGGTATCATAACACTTAATAAATCAGGTCTTGGTTCGACCGATACGGCAGGATTTACCCTCTATGATTCGAACGGAACTGCTGTAGGTTCCGAAAAGACGGTAACCGGCAACGGTTCTGTATCATGGACGGGACTTGAATGGGATACATATAAAATTGTTGAGACCACAACACCAGATGGTTATACAAAAATTGCTGACATCACCGGAATAGTTGTTGGGGCCGATCACCAAGTTTACAGTTTCTCAAGAGAAAACATCAAGAAACCCGGAAGTATAACCTTAAGTAAGACCGGCCTTGATTCTACCGATACTGCAGGATTTACACTATACAATTCAAGCGGTGGTCAGGTTGGTTCCGAAAGGACAGTCACAGGAAACGGTTCGGTATCATGGACAAGTCTTCCATGGGACACATACAGGATCGTGGAAACTACGACTCCTGATGGTTACGGTCCGATAGCAGACATAACTGGTATCGTTGTTGGAGCAACCCAGCAAAATTACAGTTTCTCAAGAGAAAACTTAAAGCAACCTGGCAGCATAACCTTGAATAAGAGCGGTCTTGGTTCGACTGATACAGCCGGATTTACTCTCTATAATTCGTTAAACAGCCCCGTAGGGTCCGAAAAAACAGTCACCGGAAACGGCTCTGTATCCTGGACGGGTCTTGAATGGGACACATATAAAATAGTAGAAACCACAACACCGGCAGGATACACCCCGATCGCTGATATTACCGGAATAGTAGTTAATGCCGATAAGCAGGTTTACAGCTTTAACAGAGTAAACGAAAAGGAATTAGGCCAGATTAGTCTTACAAAGAGCGGACTAATAGAAACAGATGAGGTCATATTTACTCTTACAGGACCGAATGGCTACAACCAGTCACGTACGGTCAGCGTTGCAAGTCCTAATGCTGTCTGGTTAAATCTTGAACAGGGAACATATACATTGACAGAAACACCTGATCCGGCAAATATCTACTATTACTCGGCAACTGTTACTCCCGCAAGCCCATATGTTATTGGTGTAGGGTCAGGTAAATCGCTGACATATACGGTTGGCGTGGTTAATACACCTGAAATTGGCTGGATTGAAATTCAGAAGACAGACAAGACCAGCGGCGAGAATTTGGAAGGCTCGACTTTTGAATTGTGGAAATTCTCATCACCCGGACAGGTGATCAGCACAATAACACTGAATCCTGGTTCCGGCGGATATTACAAATGGGAAGACCTTGAATTCGGAGACTACATGGTAAGAGAAACAGTGGCTCCGCAGGGATACCTGCTTGCACCTGATATTTATTTTACCCTGGATAAGGATCATCCGACAAAATCTCTGCTGTTAGAAATAGCAGATCCAAGGATACCCGGAGAGATTACCTTAAATAAAACAGGTCTGGAATCGACCGATACAGCAGGATT
>DATBWH010000018.1:0-3475 GCA_036514895.1 Candidatus Humimicrobiaceae bacterium | reverse complement strand
TATCTTTAATTACATCACAGGAAATAACTTTACCTATCTTAGAAAAAATATCTTCTAATTGGGAACTTGTTGTACTATAAGGAAGTCCTCCTACAAATAATCTCTTTGCCATTTATTATCACCACCTTTCTTTTTTACAGTGCTGTCTCTGTCTGGTGGATAGAATAATCTTTTGAGGATATCTTCTTATCGAACTAGAGGAAACAGATGTAGATATATATATTCCTTATTTAAAGAATATAGCCTTATTATAACACATTATTCTTTTTTAGTATGATAAAATATTACAAGCTGTGGAAAATGCTGCTGGTTCACGCATTAAATAAAGGTCGAATCTTAACTATAGGCACAAAAGAAGATTTTGAGATATCGGTCAGCTGGAAAGTATTCTTATCTAAAAGCTGGCCTAGAAATATAATATATAATAAATACGCGCTGATACTTTTATATGGTATAATGAAAAAGAACAGTAAAGGTGTTATTAAGTAATGTTTTGATATAAAGAATCCGCATTTTTTAGCGAACCTTCCAAAATAAAGTTAGAGTTTTTTATATTATTTATACTATTCCTGTTTTTTCTTGTATAAAGATAATTTTTAACAAAATGAAAGGAAATTAAAGTGAATAAAAGACTATATGTAGGCAATCTGGGATACTCCGCCACAGACAAAGAGCTGGAGGAATTATTCTCAAGTGAAGGAAGTGTAACCTATGCAAAAGTAATTAAAAGTCTGGATGGTAAGTCAAAAGGTTTTGGATTCGTAGAAATGGGAACCGAGGAAGAGGCAGTTAAAGCTATAGAAAAACTTAACCAGGGTAGTTTTAAAGAAAGGACTATTGTGGTAAATGAAGCTAAACCCCAGAAAAATAGAAGTTTTGACGGAAACAGAAGAAGTGGCAACTACCGGAATGCACCTAAAGATGACCTAAATTATAAGTTAAGAAAAATAAGAAGAAGGGTTAGGTAGGTTTTTTAGAATTCTTAATTAAAGGCAAGATGTTGCTTATTGTTTTATCCATAGTCCCGAATCCAGGAACCTTCGTAATTCTTACATAATAAAGATTAAAAAGTTTAAATTGTTTATAAAGATCAAGGTGATTAGAAATTAAAAGAGGGTCAGAGTTTAAAATAGAAGAAGTAAAAATACTGATTAGTAAAGGTAAGATAGATGGCTTGCTTACCATTGAAGAAATCACTGAAACACTATCAGATATAGAACTTTCCAAAGAGCAGATTGAAAACATTTATGATGTTATTCAAAACCTGGGAATAGAAATTGTAAGTGAAGATGATGTAGATATTAACAGTGGAGGTTCAGGTAAAAAAGGTGAGGGGGAGGTTTTAGGCAAAGGGCTGGATCTTACTATTAAATCTCCTACAAATGATCCGGTTAGAATGTACCTTAAGGAAATTGGAAAAGTTAGGCTTCTTACTTCTTTTGAAGAAGTGCAGCTGGCAAAAAAAAATGAAGCGGGGAACTTAGCAGCAAGACAATTGCTGGTGGAGGCGAACCTGAGACTGGTGGTAAGTATCGCCAAAAAGTATTTTGGAAGAGGTTTGCTTTTTTTAGACCTCATACAGGAAGGAAATCTTGGACTGATAAAGGCGGTAGAGAAATTTGATTACAGGAGAGGTTTTAAATTTTCTACGTACGCAACCTGGTGGATAAGACAGGCCATTACAAGAGCTTTGGCTGATCAAGCCAGAACTATTAGAATCCCGGTTCATATGATAGAGAACATTAATAAATTAGTCAGGGTCCAGAGACAATTGCTTCAAGAACTTGGCAGGGATCCTTCACCAGAAGAGATTTCAAAGAAAATGGATTTTACCCCCGGAAAGATAAGGGAAATAATCAAAATAAGCCAGCATCCTATTTCATTTGAAACTCCCATAGGTGAGGAAGGTGATAGTAACCTTGGCGATTTTATAGAGGATTTGGAAGTAGAGACGCCTTCAGATGCTACTTCTTTTACTATGCTACAGGAGCAGCTACGGGAAGTTCTAAATACATTAAAGGACAGGGAAAGAAAAATTATCCAGTTAAGGTTCGGGCTTCAGGATGGACATCCCAGAACTCTTGAAGAAGTAGGTAGGGAGTTTGGAGTAACCAGAGAAAGAATAAGACAGATAGAATCAAAAGCTTTGGGAAAGCTCAGGCATCCAAGTAGAAGCGGTGTTTTGAGGGATTTTCTGGAGCACTAAGCTAACTGTAGGCTGTAATTTATTTGTGGTTTATCATGTTAGCAGGTTTGTTACCGGCTTTTTAGCGGGTATTTTAAAGTAGAATTTAATCACTTTTTTTAAAAAGATGAATATTCTTTCGATGGAAAATGTGACAAAGAGCTTTACCGAGAAGATGTTGTTTGAACAGGTGTCTTTGGGGATTAAGGACAACGACCGCATTGGCGTAGTCGGGATCAATGGAACGGGAAAGTCCACATTTTTAAAAATAATCAGCGGGCATATAGAGCCAGATTCAGGAAATATCTCACGTAGGAACGATCTAACGGTGCAGTGCCTCTCGCAAGCCTTGGAGTTTGATGAGAGTATGACTGTCCTTGAGCATATTTTACACGGAGAGCATCCGCTGATGAAGACGATCAGGGCATATGAGGCCACGACACATCAGCTGCATGAAGCACCAAACGACGAAAGCCTCCAAAAAAGGTTGATTGAGTATGCTGAAAGGATGGATGCACTGGATGCCTGGAATGTGGAGATTCAGGCGAAAAGTATTTTAAGTAAGCTTGGGATATTGGATATAGACCGAAAGATTAGGGAGTTATCAGCCGGTCAGAAGAAAAGAATTGCTCTGGCGGAGGCGCTCATTCAGCCTGCAGACCTCTTGATTTTGGATGAGCCGACCAACCATATTGATTTGGAGACAATCAAATGGCTGGAGGATTATTTGAGCCAGCTAAAAGGGGCGCTGCTTTTAGTGACCCATGACCGTTATTTCCTTAATAGGGTCGTCAATCGCATCATTGAAATAGATAAAGGAAAGCTGTATTCCTATAACGGTAACTTTGAATATTTTCTGGAAAAGAAAACGCTGCGCGAAGAAACGCAAACCTCGATGGAAGAAAAGCGAAGGCGGCTGTATATAAATGAGCTGGTGTGGATCCGCCGGGGGGCCAGGGCGAGAACGACCAAGCAGAAGGCCAGGATTGCCCGTTTCGAGAAGATGAAAGGGGCATGGGCAGGAAAAGAAATCGCCAGGGAACCACTTGAGCTTCTGGTTGCTTATACCCGCCTTGGAAAAAAAGTAGTTGAGTTTAATAACGTATCCAAGTCGTTTGACGGGCTAATGGTTATCAAAAACTTCAGTATCAAGATAAGCCCAACAGACAGGATAGGCATTGTTGGCCCAAACGGCGCGGGCAAGACGGTCCTGTTAAATCTTGTTGCCGGATTGATTGCCCCGGATAAAGGTGACATCAGTATCGGGGAAACGGTTAAGATTGCATATTA
>DATBWH010000017.1:0-20490 GCA_036514895.1 Candidatus Humimicrobiaceae bacterium | reverse complement strand
ATATCCGTACTTTTAACAGGGTGCATGGACCCTGATGATTTTGTGCCTGTTGAAGATTATAACGAAGTTCATCTAGCCTACGTAGAGGCAAAGCAGGATAGGACTGACCTTGAGAATGAAAATAAAAGTTTAAAAACAGATGTACGTGATTTAGAAGATGAAGTTGAAAAATATAAATATCTTCTAAATAACTTAAATGAACTGTTAAATAATGTGTATTATATGGAGTGCAAAAATTCTGGATACACAAATTGGGGAACAGGGTTTAGTATAGAGTATAATGGAAAAATTTATATCCTAACGGCCGGACATTATGTAGAAGATACCGAATACAATACTGGTAAATATTATAATTTTAGATTTAAAGTTAATGATGAATGGATATATCCACAATTATTGATATATAAAGTAACTAATACTGTTCCGGACTATGCAATATTTTATAGTGAAGAAATAAACAATGGTTTAAAATATGATTTAAATAATACTGAACCAGATTATAGATTGGGGATAGATATAAAGATACAGGAAAATAATAACTGGGGAATTGGCGGGGAATGCGGAAGCCCGATTATAGATTTAGACGGAGAAGTAATTGGAATACATGTAGGATATTTGTCTGATATTGATACGGTATTGAGAGCAATAGATAAAATAAACTAAAATTTGATTTATGCATATAAAAAATGCAGAAAAACTTATTAATTCCTGTGGTCACCATTATGAAGAACTTGGTAAAATATATCGCCAGTTGAATAGAATTAATAAGAACGACTTAGATAATAATAAATTAGAAGAAAAAAATAATTTACTAAAAAGAGCAAGTAACCTGATAGAACAAATAGGTATTATCCGATTAAATATTATATTCCATACTGAAGAAAGATAGCTAGTTACTACTAATTTAATATTAATTTAAAGAGTCAAGAAATTGGCTCTTTTTTATTTGGAAAGGAGAATAGAAAATGGCTCAATATGGAGTGGGTGGAGGAACATACATACCCAAAACAAAACCACGGCAATATAACTGGACGCCGACTACCTGGGAATTAGAATCTGGATATACCCCCAGTGTCTCCCGAAAGAAAACTGGCGGAGGAGGAACATCTGAAAATATTATCACACAGACGCCAGCCCCTGTATCCACACCATATCCAGAATACAGTATGCCGGAATTTGAAGTCGATCTTGCAGGGATATGGTCAACAGCGGGAATGATGGCTGACAATGAAATCAATCCACAACTTGCTGAAATAGATAGACTTTTATACATTATTCTTATGTGAAAGAACATTGAAGTCAATAAAATTAATTTTATGATATAATTTTAAACATCTATGTTTTTTAGCAAAAATAATGCGATTCAAGGTTTTGAGCAGGGATCACTATGAAAACAGTAGTATATAAAAACAGAGAAGAAGAGATTCTGGGAAGGATAGTGTCTTTATTAAAGAAAGATATAAAACCAGAAAGAATTTTTCTTTTTGGTTCCAGAGTCAATAGAAATATAACCAATGGTTCGGATTTTGATATTGCAATAGATGGTAGAAAAGTTAATTTAAGGAGGATCAGAGAGTTAAAAGAAAAACTGGAAGAAATTTCAGGTCTATATAAAGTGGATATAATATTTCTTGAATCAGTAGATGAAGAATTCAGGAATATAATCCTGAGAAGAGGAAAAATTTTATATGAAAGACGTGATTGAGTATTCTTTAAAGAAATTAGAAAATGCCTGTAAAAAGTTAAAAGAAGGTATTGACCAGGCAACAGATGAATTAGATAGAGATGGTGTGATACAGAGGTTTGAATTTACATTTGAACTTTTATGGAAAGCTCTAAAGATTAATCTTGAAAACAAGGGAGTAATCGTAAAAACTCCGCGAGATAGTTTTATGGAGGCTTTTAGAGTCAATTTAATCTCTGATGAAAAAATATTTCTTGATATGTTGGAAGATAGAAATAATACTGCGCATATTTATGATAAGGTAACCTCAGAAAAGATTTTTAATCGCATAAAAAGAAAATATACTCCTCTAATTATAAAAATAATAGATAAACTAAAAATGGAAGAGAAATAATTTTCCGATATCAGGTCTTGATTCAGCTTGAAGTCTTTATTTCTTGACAAGGTAAAATAATTATTATATAGTTCGATAGTTATGAAACTATCTAACTTAGCTAAAATTTTTAAGGCACTTTCAAATGAGCAGCGGCTTACTATATTTAATATGATTTATCTGCACCAAAAACACTGCAGCAGGGATGTTCCCCACGGTAGATGCTGCAGGGGTATGGAAAAATCATTTACCCACGCCTGTTCTTGTTTAGATATAAGTCGATCCACTATTTCTCATCATTTCAAGGAACTTGAAAACTCCGGACTTATAACCTGTTCCAAGCAGGGTCAGAGTAATGTTTGCACGATAGATGAGGAAGTGATTAAAGATATAAGGAAGCTATTCGAATGATGTCTTATTGTTTGTTTTCAGATAGAAAGGGGGTGATTTTGAATGATGGGGTGCTGTCACAATTTTGATTTTAAGAATGTACACGAAAAGTACAACTGCAAGATTGATTACACAGATAAGGGCATCAGTATTACACTGGAGCCAAAAGATCAATCTAAAGTAGAATCCCTACACGCCTTTTTCAAAGCGTGTAAGGATCTAGGTAATTGTGAATGTAAATAAACATTCACAATACTATCAACAATAATCTACCACAGGGTAACTTAAGGTTCAAGTATACTCTGTGGTAGACCTTAAAATGGCTTCATGGTAATTTAAATTTTTGGGATCACTCAATATTAGTGTTGACAAAAAATCTTTATTAATTATACTTATTATTAGTGATGATTTATGTCTTCAAAGAAAATAAACATAACAATTCCCGAAAAAAATTTAAAAGAGATAAATAACTTCTGCAGCAACGAAAAAATAAGTAAGAGCTGGCTGATACGTGAGGCTACTTCTCAATATATTGCAAATATTAGTAAAAAGAGAGAATTGGAAAAGAAAAAGAAGGATATGGAATGGGCGGCAAAAACTATGAAAGACTTGCGGGAGAAGAACAT
This sequence comes from Candidatus Humimicrobiaceae bacterium, assembly GCA_036514895.1. Classification (GTDB taxonomy): domain Bacteria; phylum Actinomycetota; class Humimicrobiia; order Humimicrobiales; family Humimicrobiaceae; genus Hydromicrobium. The sequence goes on along the minus strand of DATBWH010000017.1, from coordinate 17,417 downwards.
TGGTTTTGCCGGTGGAAAAACCGGTACTGAAGTAATCAGGGAATTTAGAGAAAAAAGATAAAAAATGGAAATAGTCTTGGATGCATCGATTGCGGTTAAATGGTTTAATGTTAAATCCGAAAATAACGTAGAGGTTGCCCTAAAAATACAGCGACAAAAAATACTGGATGAATTAGAAGTCATAGTTCCGGATTTGTTTTTTTTGGAAATAATCAATGTTTTTCTTAACAGGTCTAAATTCAGTATCGAAGATATTTTTGCTATAGAAGAATCGCTGCACAAGATGAATCTAAAAGTAATTTATCCCGATCATTCCATATTAAATAGCGCAATAAAAATTGCAACTATCTGTGATTTGACTATATATGATTCTTTTTATATAGCAGTTGCTAAATTATGTGAAGTCCCGCTTTTTACCGAAGATAAGAAAATACTTGGAAGCAGGAATAAATTCAAATTTATTAAGTCTCTGGATGAATTTCAAATGTTTTATAGGTCATAAATAAATAATTAATCAAATATTTAAAGAGAGAAGTGGGTAAAGATGAAGAAATTTTTATTAATGTTGTTAATAGCCATCGTTACAGTATTAATGATTCTGATTATAACGGGATGCAAACAGTCTGCTGGCGCTGCTCTTACCGAAGCCGATTGTATAGAATATCTGAATGCAAACGTTTCCGACACGGAGTTTGGAAGGTTAAAAACTGAATTTAAAACTGATTCAGGTTTATATCCTACGGTTGGATCGGTAGTAAGAAGCGATTTATGTACAAAGCAGGTTTCGGCAGTCTTATTGGACAGTAACAATGAAATTATACTTGAAAGGGCATATAATCTGGCCCCAGGTCCCCAAGGCGGAGAAACCGGTTATGGGGATTATAACGAGGAAAGGACCCTGGCTCCCGGAGATTATAGATTCGAATTTTATTATGGGGATACATTGTTTAAAACGATAGATATAAAAATTGAGTAAAATTAATGGAAAATTATATCGAAACATTTATCAATTTGATAATAATCAATAGATTTTTTTGAATTAATTTATTAGAGGTGACAACGGTAATGATGTTTAATAAACAGCGTTTCTTAACTCTAATTATTATAATTATTTTTATTGTCATTGCTGCTGCTGGCTGTTCTGAAGTAACTGCAGATGGATCAGATAGAGAAAAATCAAAGGAATCCGGATTAGAAACCGAAACTGCGGAAGAAGAAGAAAATGAAAACATACTGCCATCTGATACGGATCAAATACTGACATCATGTACCGGTATTACAATTCCACCTTCGCCATTTGGTACATTTGAACCTGTAACCCTGAATTTTACACGGCAAGGTTATACCGCAGAATGGTTTGTCAAGCCGGGCGTATTTAATATGCCCCAGGAAGTGTTGCTCTCACCACAGGGAGACTTGCTGGTGCATGCAGTACGCAGCGGGATTTTATTCAGCGTACACGATGATGGAAGTGTCTCCCAGATTGCCAGTAATATAAGGGGCTATGTAGGTGTTATGGATACACAGGGTAATATTTATATGCTCTGGCATCCCGATGGCCGTATAAGCTGTATAACACCTGATGGCGCAGTAAGTGTTTTGGTGGAATCATCTGAACTTCGGGCTGCCTGTGACAGCGGTTTTGGGATTGGGCCGGACGGGAACCTGTATGCGGCAATTAACCAGTGTAAGAATACATCCGATTTGTATCAGATCACACCGTCAGGTAAAATTACAAAGGTTGCCAACTCTATTCCCTGGATGAGTGCATTACGCACTTCGCCTGATGGAAGATTTCTGGGAGCGGGGCAAAATATTTATGAGATTTCAATGGATAATTTCCAGATAACCGTATTGGCACGAATTCCTGAAGGATTGGTATCCCCTGGCGGAATGGCAATGGATGACAGTGGGAATATTTATATATCTAATGGATCACGGGCTTCCAGCGGTAAGATATACAGCATTGCCCCCGATGGCGCCGCAACATTGTTTGCTCAAATTCCACTTAATGGACTCTCAGGTATAGAGTGGTGGCAGCAGACAGGAGAGATAGTAGGAGGTCAATTGAGACAGGGGGCGGTGATTGCAGTCTCACCCAATGGAACCCTGCGGGAAATCGTTGCCGGAAATGGTATCGTTACACCAATGGGTATGGCATTTTCTCCGTGCGGTGACCTTGCGGTTGCAAACGATGATGGTGGTATGATGGCGCTGATTAACGCGGCAGGGGAAGTATCATGGTTCTTTGATTACCCTTCATTTACACCGCCAACACCGTTCGTTGCTTACACCCGGGATGGGACGTTGTTTGCCAGTGTAGGTGCGCCCGGTATGCCTGAGGAAATTCTTAAGGTAGCACCAGGCGGTACACCTCTTACATTTGTTGAATCAAATATGCCCTGCGGCCTTGCTTATAGAGCTGATGGCGCATTATTTGTTGCTGAAACCAGCACGGGCCGTATTATGCTTATAAATCCTGACGGATCGGAAGAAGTATTTGCCGAAGGACTGAAATATCCTCAGGATCTGGTTCTGGATTCGGAGAGCAATCTTTATGTTGTAACCGGTCCCGATGATTTTACCGGGAATGAATTATTTAAAACTCCCAATAATGGTGATACGATCACATGCATCAAACAGGATGGCAGTATTAATACGATAGCCAGTATTGAGGGAGTATCTGCTCTTTCAATAAGTTCCGAGGGGGATCTTTTTGCAGCATCGGGCCCAAGGATAATTAAAGTAGAAGCCAATGGAAAAACAACAGTTTTTTCCGACGGGATGCATTATATAAGAGGTCTGGCTTTTGATCTTGCAGGCAACTTATATACCGCCAATGCAGATATAAATGGCATCATGCGTATTGGCGGATTCCCACAGGGGACAGTAAGCGGTACAGTGACAGATAAATCCGGTACGATAATCGAAGGAGCAAAAGTCCAGGTACTATCGGATCAGCCGATTGTAGTGGGTGCGGTGGTCGAAACTGATGCCAGCGGTCACTTCAGTCTGGCAGTTGCTCCTCATGATTACACTATAATTATCACTGCCGAAGGTTATGAGTCTGAAATATTGAAAAATATTAATGTCTTAACAAATCAGGATACGATATTAAAGGTTGAAATGGCAGATGAGTGAGATAAGAATAATAAAATAGGGTATTAGAACATATAAGATAAATTCTATTTTTAAATAAATCAAAGTAGACTCTGAGCCAGGTAAGCCGCTCCCAGCGCACCTGTGATTTGGGGTTCATCGGGAATGTTTAATTTTACTTCCAATTTTTCTTCCAGTGCCCTTACAACGCCCAGATTTTTGGCTACTCCTCCGGTCATACAAACCGGTTCTTCAAGGCCGACCCTTTCGACCATTGTTGTTATCCTGTCGGCAATGGAATAAATGAGCCCTTTGATTATTTTATTTTTATCTATACCATGTCCGATAAGTGAAACGATTTCGGATTCGGCAAACACAGTACAGGTAGAAGTAATATCCACTTTATCACTGGTTTTGTTGAAAATAGGAGTAAATTCTTCCAGATCTATTTCAAGTGCCTTTGCCATTACTTCAAGGAAACGTCCGGTTCCGGCGGCACATTTGTCATTCATAAGGAAGTCAATCGGGTTTCCGCCTTCGAGTTTTATGACCTTACTGTCCTGACCGCCGATATCTATCACTGTTTTTAAATCAGGAAATGACGATACTGCTCCCCGTGCGTGGCAGCTTATTTCGGTTATGTTCTTGTCGGCAAATGGGATGTTTATTCTGCCATAACCTGTGGCTACAATAGATTTAATTTCCGAATCTTTAAGTCCTGCTTTAATTAAAGAAGATTCGAAGGCTGCTTTTGCAGCATTTTTACTGTCTGATCCCGTTAGCGCAATCACATAAGATACAATCTTATTATCTTTATTATCAAGTATTACTACTTCGGTTGAAACGGAGCCTACATCAATACCACATGTATACATTGATCTCCTTTCCCTATTTTGACTTAAGAGTTTAAAATTTCTATAAATCCCTGCAGCCTGGTTTTTACCTGACCCTGTGAAGAATTGCTCTGATCCACACAGTCGCCATCCAGAACCAGTGTGGGAATATTAAGTTTCTTAAGGCTGTCTTTTATTATTCTTGCTCCGCCGTTACTCTGTCTGCATCCCCAGTGGGAAAATAAAATCGTCCCGTCGGCTTTATAATCACGCGCTGCTTTAAGAGTTATATCGATCCGGTTATCGATACTGCCGGCCAGAAAATTGGAAAGCATTTTTTTTGCCAGGCTCTCAAAAGGTTTTTTATAATCAAGTTCGGGCCAGTAAACATGATTGATTTCTTCAAACACTACTCTGCAATTTTCTCTGTAAAGTATGTCGAATATCTCGTTTCTGTAATAAGGTTTAAGGTGTAACCAGAGGATCCTTTTGGCCGGTTTATTCCTATCCGGACCTTCTTTATGCTGTTTATCTAAATATTTTTTGAGATCCTTATATATTTCTTTATAAAGAATGACCGCTTCTTTTGTTCCTGCAAGCCCGTGGAAAGGCATGATAAAATTCAGTCCATTAAAAGAAGGGGGATAATTTACAAGAGTTTTTCTTAAACTGCCCACTTCGATTGCCAACTTTCTGAGTTCATTTGAGAGTTTGATGGCTTCTTCGAACATGGAGATATCAAGTTTCTTACCGGTTTTGGAACAAATATCCGTGCAGATGTTTTTTATCTGGGAGGTCAAATACCGGAGCGATTCCTCCGAATAACGGTAAGGGACATCAATAAGATAGAAGTTTTTTTCGATATCATATTTTAAAGAGTGCATATAAAATGATTTCTGTGCGGCGTCGCAGGCTAGATTTGAGGTTATAATGTAATCCGGCCGGGGAAACAGGTCAAGCTCGACTGCGCCTGATGCGCTTCTGTGAAATGTGCAAAGATCCTGCGAGTACCAGTTTGACGAAGCTTCTTTAAGTGTCTGCGGCGCCAGTCCCAGTCCCGCTGTAAATCCTGCCATGACTTCCGGCAAAAATGGTGTGATTCCCAGAGCGTAAAACATCTCAAAGGGGACAAAGAGAGAGCCATAGCCTACCGGACGGTTACTACCCGAATAGGCTTTTTTTAGACTTTCTATGGTGAAGATATTGAGATATCTATCGGATGCGGAAGGAAAAGTTTTTCCATATGCATATAAGACCGGTTTTACCGACATTATACCCAGCAATCTTTTGATATATCTCTGATTTAAATTTTTCTGTATACCTGTTTTTAATCTATCTTTTATACCCATTTTATAGCTTTATAGTTACAGCTTTTAAAAGTCAAAGCATTTCCAGAAAAGCCTGAACTCTTGTTTTTACCTGGCCTTCGGAAAAGTTATTATATTCTATATCCAGATAAAGGACCGGAATTCCCATATCATTTAATCTCTGTTTAAGAAGCGGAAAGGAATAAAGCATATTATCACAGAATTTTAAAGTTATAAATATTACTCCTTTTATTTTGTTTTTGACTATATTATTTTCAATCTCGGCAAGTTTCGAACTCAGGTTTGCCATTCTCATGCATTGAGGCTTATTTAAATACCTTTCGGCAATGGACTTCAACAAATTCTTATTGTCATCAGTTACTACCTGTTTCTCGAAGTATCTGTTTGAAGTACAGAGATCCTCGGAAGCAAGTTTGAGATTCATTTTCGAAAGCATTTCCCACAGCTTTTCTTCAGCGATGAAATTACCGATAATCATGATAGCCGGAGAATTCATGTGATCGGATTGTAAACTGACTCCATTTCCGGTGCTGGTTTTATCTATATTTCCGATAAAATCCAGGTATCTTTCCAGATTATCCATGAAGATTTCGGGGTCGGAAATCATGGAAAGTTCCATAACCTTATAGTATGTCGAGATGTCTATAAGGTGCGATAATTTATTGAAAATTCGGCTGTATTCTTTTAAAAGCCTTCTTTTTTTATTGGTAAGTCTTATCGCATTTTCTATATCTTTATCATCTATTTTTTTCCCGTTAAGTTTTTCGATGAACATCTTCATATCACCTGTATTACCGGCAAAAAAATCTATAGCTTCGTTGTTTTTTAAATGGGGAACATCCAGCAGATAAGAAGGCATCCTATCAAGATATTTACTGGTGATATCAAAAAATCTTCTCATACCATCACAGGAGTTGGTAAATACGAGCGCTCTGAAATTATCAGCAGCTGCAAGCAGACTCTCCCAGCTTGATTTGATATAAGGGCAGAAATTTATGGGAAAGTAACTTTCGGATTTGATTATTTTTTTTCTCCCGAATATTCTTACAGGGATAAATCCGCCGGCAATTATGAGTTCTTCGGGCATATAGGTGCAGAACCATCCAATTGCACCTTTTTTATTTACAGGAGACAGAGTACTACTAAAAAAGTATTCTATATCGTTTACTTTATTTTTTATTTTATCGGGGTTTTCTGTATTTCTAATATCCTGTGTCATACTTATGTAGTGTTTGTAAGTATTACTGCTGCTCGATTATGAATTCTTAATTTCTTATTATTTCTTCGTTTCTTGTGAATTCATCATAGATGCCTACATGTCCCCAGAAGTCCTCTATATATAAGCCATCTATCTCACCGCTGTCTTTACCCTCTATGGTTATCTTTACTCTTTCTATTTCTTCGAATTCGGTCAATGTATTGACAATGGAGAAGATAGCGAGAACCTCTGTGGTAGAGCTGTGAGGAATTTCTTCAAAGTTTGTTATGATTTCTTTACTGAAATCCACAATAGCTGTACTGTCGGATATTTTTACAGAATTGACCCTGACATCCGAGGGAATCACCGGGTAAAGATCACTAGTATCCGGGCCTTTTATCAATTCCTCAAGCACACTTTTATAAAGGTCACTGCCTACTGAGATTTCTCTTATTTCTTTAACAAGATAGAAATCGGTTTCGGTATATGCTGCAAAGTAAAGAGTCACACTGCGGGTACATGAGGACAGCGTCATGATAAGAAATATAACCAATATCGATATTATACTTACGATCAAAAACCTGGTTAATTTATTTTTTTTCATTTTTTGTTCCTGAAGTTTTTATATTAGTTAAAATCTCCTTTATTCTATAGAGGGGCAGGTAAAAAAACAATATGGAAATTACACTGATATAAAACATTACAAAATTAATCTTACAGATGTTATTATTATAAAGATACTTGCGGTTGAAAAATACCGACTATAAATCAAAAAAGAATTGTCAAAAATAATAGTTTTACAATCAAGCAGGTGAAGATATGACCGGTGATATGGCATTGCTTATAGTAGATATGTTGAATGATTATGTACTGGATGGGGCACCGCTTAAAATTCCGAAGATCGAAAAGATTATCGGTCCTATAAAAAAGGAAATCGAGAAAGCCGGGAGCGCAGGTTATCCGGTAATATACCTGTGCGATAGTCACGAAAAAAATGACAATGAGTTCAAAATGTTTCCTACTCATGCAATAAGAAATACCGAAGGATCAAAAATAATAAAAGAACTAAAACCCCGGGGCAGTGACATCATAGTAAGGAAAAGCACCTTCTCCGGTTTTTTCAATACTGATCTGGATAAGATATTAAAAAAATTATCAATAAAAAAATTAATAATCACGGGGAATATAACAAATATTAGTATTTTTTACACCTCGGTTGATGCGGTAATCAGAGGTTTTGATGTCGATGTGGTCAAAGGTGCAGTAATTGGCTTAAGTAGAAGAGATCATAATTTTGCACTGGATCAGATGCGGAAGATATTAAAGGTAAATATAGTCCATTAATAAGTATTTCAGGGCAAATAAAAATCTTTTGTAATGGGTGCAGTGATAGAAATATCGCAGCCTATTTAAACTTTTAACAATTCAAAAGGGAGCAAGGGAAGATCGCTATGGGCGTAAAATTCTTTTTAATCAGACACGGACAGACGTTATGGAATAAGGAGGGGAGATATCAGGGGGACCATGATATTTGCTTGACCAGGGAGGGTATCCGGCAGGCAAAGCATGCAGCAAAGTATCTTTCAAGGGTAAATCTTTCCAATATTTACAGCAGTCCCTTAAAACGAGCCGCAGATACGGCAAACATCATAGGGGAAAGCAAAGGTTTAAAGGTAATAGTGAGAGAAAATCTAAAAGAAATATATTTTGGCAAATGGGAAGGAATGAAATTCAGCGATATAAATAAAGAGTTTCATGATGATTATCAGAAATGGCTCAAGGACCCATATAACAGCTGCCCTACGGGAGGAGAAAGTTTTAAACAGGTACAGGAGAGGACTATTGTGGAAATCGATAAAATAATAAACGAGAATGAAGATAAGAGCAGTGTTGCGGTAATAACTCATGGCGGAATAATACTTTCACTACTGGTAAACTGGCTTCAAATCCCCCTCTCCAGGTGGAGATCCATAATTCAGAGACAGGGAGCAATAAACATTGTTGTAATAGATAAAGGATTTCCATATATTTCAGCAATAAATTATACGGGCCATTTCAGACCTGTATATGATGAGAGGGAAGATAAAGTCATCGAAGTCTATAGTGGTCTTAAAGACAAATGATAAAAAACTTTTTTATAAAAAATTTCACCATAATTAATTATTGATTATTGATTTCAAATGTTATAATATCCCTAGTGGTAATAAGGGCGAAAAATTAAAAAAATCTTTTTTATCTTATTATCTTTCTGTTCTGCTTTACCGGCAGAACCTAATTTTTAAAATTAGTCCATAGGAGGATCAAAGATTGAGAAATTATGAGTTAGTGGTCATATTTGACCCATCACTTGAAGAAGAAGCAGTCGATACAGAAGTATCCAAAATTACCTCAATAATCGAGAAAGAAAAAGGTAAGATTTCCGATATCGATAAATGGGGAATCCGGAAGCTAGCATATCCTATCAAAAAACAGGAGAGCGGTTACTACATCATAATCTATTTTAACGGCAAAAACGCTGCTATTTCCGAAATTGATAGAGTAAATAAAATCAATGATAAGATACTGCGTCACCTTATCGTAAAAAGCGGGCAGTCTTAAATGATTATAAATTAATCAAAAGAAGGTGGATTATCATGGCTTTTGGTGTCAATAATATAACTATTCTTGGAAATTTAACAAGGGACCCCGAGCTTAGATTCACTCCGAATGGTACTGCGGTGGTAAGCTTCGGTCTGGCAGTTAACCGGAACATTCAGAACAAGACTTCCGGTGAGTGGGAAACCCAGGTTGACTTCTTTAACATTACTGCCTGGTATAAACTGGCTGAGAACTGTGCAGAAAGCTTGAATAAAGGGGATAGGGTACTGGTTACGGGCAGACTTTCACAGGATAGCTGGGAAAGCAAAGAGGGTCAGAAAAGATCTACTGTAAGAATAGTTGCCAGCGTTGTGGCACCCAGCCTGGAGTTTGCATCATGCAAAATCGAGAAAAATCCAAAGGCTGAAGAAGGAGTATCAGGCGGAAAAGTATCGACGGAAGGTGTATCCGGTGGAGGCAGTATAGAAGAAGCTGACTTTAGCGATGAGGATATACCATTTTAAATATGGTTTAATTTAAATAAAAGGAGAGACTTTAATTGGCTAGAAAAAATAAAAATGACAACAGGAATGAAAGAAATCTCAGAAGTGCAAGCGGTTCTATGCTTAATTTAAGGCAGAGAAAGAGATTCTGTTATTTCTGCAAGGAAAATATTGAAAATATAGATTATAAGAATACAAGCTTGCTTGAAAAATTTATTTCGGATAAAGGCAAGATAAGGCCAAAAAGATCTACAGGTAATTGTGTACAGCATCAGAGAAAAATAGCCATGGCTGTAAAAAGAGCAAGAGTTATTGCTCTTATGCCTTATTTTAAAAGATAATCCGATCTTTTGGTGAGTTTTCCCTGGAGTAGATATTAAAACCACTTTATAACATTTTCCCCGGGGATATTATACCTGGCTATATAAATCCTGAAATATCGGGACCGGTTGATTTTGCAGGGTAATTTTTAGAAGATAAAAAAGCGATAGTAGTTTTGAGGCAGAAGATAGGAGGAAAATTTGAAAATCATACTTACCAAATATTATGAAAAATTGGGAGACGTAGGAGATATTGTTGAAGTAAAATCCGGCTATGCAAATAATTATTTAATACCCAACGGTGTAGCATTGCCTGCAACCAGGGGCAATATAAACCAAACGGAACTGGTAAAGAAAGCTGCTATAAAAGTCGAAGCCAGAAATATAAAAGAAGCGGAAGAACTTGCCGGGAAGCTGGGGGCGCTGGAGGTAACTTTTATTGTGAAAACCGGCGAAGAGGGGAAACTTTATGGTTCAATAACGAATAAAGATATCGCCGAAAAAATATTTGAAGATAAAAAGATCGAAATAGATAGGAAAAAAGTAGATATGCATGAGCATATCAAAGAATTGGGCGAATATGATATAGAACTAAAGTTGTATAAAGAAGTCAAAAGTTCCGTAAAAGTAAAAGTGGAACCGGATGAAGAATCAAAGGAATTGATCGAGGCGCATAAGGCAGAAAAGGAGAAACCCGAAAGCCAGGCAGAAGAAGAAAAACAAATAGAAGAAGAAGGAAAAGAAAAAGAAAAAGAAAAAGTTAAAGATAAAGGGAAAGGTAAAGAAGACAAACAGGATACCGGAAGCAAAGAAAGTCCTGAAAAAGGAGAGACAGAGGAAGAAAAAAAAGAAAAAACCAAATCCAAATCAAAAGACAAAAATAAGTAACTTATGCAAGAGCAAATCAAAAAAGAAGGAAAACTTTATCCTCTTGATACCAGTAAATTAGAGAGAATACCTCCTTATAACATAGAAGCCGAAGAATCCCTTCTTGGTTCTATGTTGATTTCAAGGGATGCTATAGTCTCGGTAATCGAAGTAGCAGCTTCAGAAGATTTTTATAGAAAATCCAACCAGGAAGTCTTTAACACAATAATAGAACTGTATATAAAAGGAGAGCCTGCCGATCCAATAACAGTGGCAGATCTGCTCAATAAAAAAGGTCTGCTTGATGAGGTGGGAGGAAAAACTTTTATCCATTCTCTTATAAGCAATATTCCTCTTGCGGCCAATGCTCAGTATTATGCCCAGATCGTAAGAAGTCATTCTATTTTGAGAAAATTGATTTATGCTGCTACAGAAATAGCAACAATGGGGTATGAAGTACCGGAAGATCTGCATTCAACCGTAGACAGGGCGCAGCAGCTTATATTTGCAATATATCAGGACCTTAACAAGACAGGTACAAGAGATAGGATTTCAATAATGAAGGATATCGTTTCGGAGGTTTACGAACAGGTAGAAGTCTTACATGAAGCCAGTTCAAGCATATCCGGTATACCTTCAGGGTATATAGATTTCGATCGGTTGACCTCGGGTTTCCAAAATTCTGATTTAATTGTCGTAGCATCAAGACCCGGGATGGGCAAGACTTCTTTTGTGATTGGCGTGGCAAGACACATAGCCATGAGAGAGAAACTTCCTATAGCTATTTTTTCACTGGAAATGTCGAAACAGCAATTGGCTTTAAGATTAATGAGTGCCGAATCAAAAATAGACCTGCAGAGAGTAAGGGATGGAAAAATAAAGGATGATGAATGGACACAGCTTGCAAGAGCCGTTGAGAAGCTGGCAGATTGCAAAATATTTATTGACGATACCGCGTTCTTGACCGTGATGGACCTAAGGTCCAGAGCGCGTATGATGGTAAGCACCAATAATGTAAAATTGATAATCGTCGATTACCTCCAGCTTATGCAGTCAACTACGAATTACAGAGGGAATAAGGTACTTGAGATAACCGAAATATCTCAGAACCTCAAAGGTATTGCCAAGGAGTTGAACATTCCGGTAATAGCTGTATCACAGCTTTCAAGAGAGGTAGAAAAGAGGGAGAATAAAAGGCCTATACTGGCAGATCTAAGGGAATCGGGTTCTATAGAACAGGATGCCGATGTGGTCACATTTATATATAGAGACGAATATTATGAGAAAGAAGAAGGAAATGTAGGAAAAGCCGAGATTATGATTGCCAAGCATAGGAATGGACCTACTGGTAAATTGAATCTGCAATTCAATAAGAAATTTGCGTTATTTTCAAATTTAAGCGAGTCTTATCAAACCGAAGACAGGGGTGAGTAAAATGCCCGGTATAGCTATTATCGGTTCCCAATGGGGCGATGAAGGAAAAGGAAGAATTGTCGATATGCTTTCAAGCAGTGTTGATATGGTAGTAAGGTTTCAGGGTGGAAACAATGCCGGTCACACGGTGGTGAAAGGAAATGATGAATTCAAACTCCACCTTATTCCATCAGGAATTTTGTATCCGGATGTCACCTGCGTTATAGGTAACGGTGTTGTATTAAATCCGGAAGTGTTGATAGAAGAACTGGACAGCCTGGAAGGTAAAGGAATCAATACCGATAACTTAAAAATAAGCTGCAACGCACATCTGGTCATGCCCTATCATATAATGCTGGATGAAGCCGCCGAACATAGATTGGGTAAATCCAAAATCGGTACGACCCATAAAGGCATAGGTCCCGTATATGCGGATAAAGCTTTAAGATCAGGTATAAGGACTCAGGATCTTCAGGATCTGAAGATATTCAGAACCAAATTGGAAGAATCCCTGAAATTGAATAATGCGGTAATGGAAAAAATTTATGGACTTAAACCTCTGGACCTGGATGAAGTTTTTACCGAATATGTCAAGTATGGGAAACGAATCGAAAAATATATCGTCGATACCACATTTCTTATAAGCGAAGCCCTGGACAGGAACAAGAAGGTACTGTTCGAAGGTGCGCAGGGCACGATGCTTGATATCGATCATGGAACCTATCCCTACGTGACCTCTTCTTCTACAGTTGCAGGTGGTATTTGCATAGGAGCGGGAGTCGGTCCGGGGAGGTTGGACGAAATAATCGGTGTGGTTAAAGCATACACAACGAGAGTTGGTTCAGGTCCTTTTCCCACCGAAGAGAGCAGTAAGATAGGTGACTTTATGCGGGAGAAAGGTCATGAGTACGGTACCACCACCGGAAGGCCAAGAAGATGCGGATGGTTGGATACTGTCGTCTTGAAATATTCGGTAATGGTAAACACAATTGATAATGTTGCACTGACCAAGCTTGATGTGCTTACTGGCCTGAAAAAAATAAAGATTTGTACCAGTTATAAATATGAAGGAAAGATTTATAATGATATGCCCTGTCATCAGACGATTATGCATAAATGTCAGCCAATATACGAAGAATTCGAATGCTGGAACGAGGATATAAGTAAGGTAAAAAATTTTGAGGATCTGCCCAAATCTGCTCAGGATTATATAAAGAATATCGAAAGAATCATAAAGGTCCCGGTATCTATGATAAGTGTGGGTGCCGAAAGGAGTAAAATCATCCTGAGAGATGATAACCTTAAAGGCAGATTATTCGATCAGACAGGAAGATCGACTCTTATAGTTTAGTAAATCTAACAGAAAGAACAAATTGAAAGTACTGGTCATAGGCAGCGGGGGCCGGGAGCATTGTCTGGTCTGGAAAATTTCCAAAAGTCCTCTTGTAGAAAAAATATACGCGATTCCTGGTAACGGCGGCATTGGTGAGATTGCCGAGTGTATTGATATAAAAACAACAAAAAATGATTTCAGCGAACTCCTGAAGTTTGCAGAAGATAAGAAAATAGATTTGACAGTAGTCGGTCCGGAAGCACCGCTCGTAGAAGGAATAGTCGATTGTTTCTACAAGAAGGATTTAAGAATATTTGGTCCCTTCAAACAGGCTGCCGCAATGGAAGGCAGCAAAGTATTTGCAAGGGATCTGCTGAGTAAGTACGATATTCCTATTCCTGATGGAGTTATTTTTAAAAAGGAAAATTACGGCGAAGCACTTGATTATATCAAAAAAAGAACCAAATTCCCGGTAGTCATAAAAGCAGACGGTCTCGCAGCAGGAAAAGGTGTGGTTATAGCAATTGATAAAGACCAGGCAATAGAGGCAATAAAAGATTGTTTTGTGCTGAATAAATTCGGAAACTCTGGGGAACGGTTAATAATCGAAGAATACTTAAACGGTTATGAAGTTTCCATATTAAGCTTATGCGACGGAAAAAAAATCATTCCCATGTATCCCGCACAGGATTATAAAAGGATATTCGATAATGACGAAGGAAAAAATACCGGTGGCATGGGCAGCTATAGTCCGGTGCCGATGTTAAAAGAAGAAGTTTACAACCGGATCTTAAATGAGATTATTTTTCCGACTGGCGCCGCTCTGGCAAACGAAAATATCATATACAGGGGAATCCTTTATGCAGGAGTGCTGATATGCGAGGATAAACCCTATCTACTTGAGTATAACTGCAGGTTTGGTGATCCCGAAACCCAGGTGGTACTGCCAAGACTGGCGGAGGACCTGTTACCGCTTCTAATGGAATGCGCAGATGGGAATTTAAGCAGACAAAAACTTGATTGGGACAAGAATAAGTGTGTGTGTGTTGTAGCGGCATCCGAAGGATATCCGGAGAGTTCGTCAAGCGGTGATATAATCACGGGGCTGGATCATTTTGCAGGCAGTGATGATATCATTATTTTCCATGCAGGTACGAAGATACAGAATGGGAATATAGTCACGAGCGGCGGAAGAGTTCTGGGAGTTGTTTCCAGAGCCGGCAGTTTTAAAGAAGTAAGGGAAAAGATATATTCGGCAATGGGCAGAATAAAGTTCAGAGGGAAGCAATACAGAAAAGATATTGCGTTAAAAGCAGAAAGGAGTGAGTGATGGCAGGCGGAGGTAAAAAAGTTGCGGTTGTCATGGGCAGTGTTTCCGATGAGATTATAATGAAAAAGGCTTCGGATGTTTTAAAGGAATTCGGAGTGGGATACGAGATAAATGTACTTTCGGCACACAGGATGCCAAATAAAACCAGAGAATTTGCCAGGAGCATAGAGAGTAAAGGGATAGAAGTAATAATTGCCGGGGCGGGAAAGGCCGCGCATCTTCCCGGTGTGATTGCTTCTTATACTACTGTTCCGGTGATAGGTGTACCAATAAAAACATCCGACCTGGGCGGAATGGATTCTCTTCTTTCTATGGTACAGATGCCATCTGGAGTTCCCGTTGCCTGCGTATCTATAGATGGTGCAAAAAATGCAGCATATCTTGCTATTCAGATACTTGCCTTGAAATATGATGACCTGGCAACGAAACTTAAAAAATATAAAGCTAAGCTGGAACGCTGACCGGTAAAATAAAGGTCAGCGGCTGAATTATTAAATTTTTATTAAAGTCTTCGTTTTTATAGTTATTTTTTTGATATTTTTGTTATTATTCTGCTTGAAATGACTACAGGATATTTTTTTTATGAGCGAAAATAAAATAAAGATTAAAGTAAAAAACTATGGGTTTTATTATGGAACCGTAAAAGTGTTGACGGATATAAATATGGATATCCTGGCAAACACGATTACGGCCATAATAGGACCATCCGGCTGCGGAAAATCTACGTTCCTGCGGACCTTTAACCGTATGAATGAACTGATTCCCAATACCAGAGTGGAAGGTGAAATAATAATCGATGGTATCGATATATATAAAAATAATATCGATGTTGTGGATCTGCGCAAAAGAATCGGTATGGTCTTTCAGAGACCCAATCCTTTCCCCAAGACTATTTATGAAAATATCATTTACGGTCCCAGACTGCATAAAAAATATACCAGGAAAGAACTGGACATAATTGTGGAAAGTAGTTTGAAAAGAGCTGCTCTCTGGGATGAAGTAAAGCATAAATTGAATACAAATGCTCTGGATCTCTCGGGCGGCCAGCAGCAGAGGCTTTGTATCGCAAGACTGCTTGCTGTGAATCCCGATATAATACTTATGGACGAACCAGCTTCGGCACTTGATCCTATTTCTACCCAAAAAATAGAGGATTTAATGGATGAACTAAAGGAAAAATACACAATAATCATAGTGACCCATAATATGCAGCAGGCAGCGAGGGTTTCTCAGAAAGCAGCATTTTTACTTACCCAGGAAATTTGCACGCCGGCTACACTCGTCGAATATGATGACACCAATAAGATATTTACCAATCCAGGGGATAAAAGAACAGAGGATTACATAACCGGAAGATTTGGCTAATCAGATATTTGCTTTTGACATCTCATATATCATACAATATAATACCTCAATTAATAATTACATTATTTACTATCTTAAGTACTTGAAATAAATATTAAGGCATAACAATTAGTCACGGGAATATTAGGAGAAGAAATGAAAGAATATCACCTCACAAAAGAAGGTTTTGATGAACTTCTAAAAGAAAGAGAAGACCTTATAAACAATAAACGTAAAGAGATTGCAGAAAGACTAAAAGAAGCAAAAAATTCAGGAGGAGATTTAACCGAAAATTCCGAATATGAGTATGCCAAAACAGAACAGGCTTTCATAGAAGGCAGAATTGAACAAATAAACGAGATATTAAGTAATTATATAATAATTGAGAAAAAAACCAGCAAAGGACTGGTCGAGCTGGGATCAATCGTAATAGTAAAAGATTTAGACAAGAAAAAAGAAAAAGAGTTCAAAATCGTAAGTTCAATAGAATCCGACCCTGAAAAGAACAAGATTTCGGATGAATCTCCTATGGGAAGGGCACTGCTTAACAAAAAAATAGATGATGAAGTAGTGGTCAAGACTCCTAAAGAAACTAAAAAATTAAAAATAATAAAAATCAAATAAGATTAAAAACTGAGTCTGCGTTAAGAAGTTATGAAGGATAAAGAAAAGGCAAAGAGCTGTAATTCAAATATTGAAGATAACGACACCGGCAAGCTCGCCAGGGCTGAGGGCGAATACTTAATGGAATCGGAAGAACCTCTGGCTGAAGCGTTAAAAATGAAACTCGAAAAAGTCAAAGCCTTAAGAAAAAGCGGTAAAAAAATTTACAAAACCAGGTTCGATAAAAATTCCGATATTTCGGATATAAAAACGAAATATTCGACTCTTAAAGCCGGTGAAAAGTCCGAAGAAGTCTTTAAAATAGCAGGAAGACTTATGAGTTTCAGAAAACACGGCAAAGTGACTTTCAGCGATTTAAAAGATTTTACGGATAAGATACAGTTGTATATAAATCAAAAAAATATCGGTGAAGAAGAATACAATGAATTTTTGGACCTGGATATCGGTGATTGGGCAGGTGTAGAGGGAACTGTCTTTGTGACACACGCAGGAGAGCTCTCAATAAATGTTTCACGATTTGAACTGCTAAGCAAGGCATTGAGAGTACTGCCAGAAAAGTGGCACGGACTCAAGGACAAGGAATTAAGGTACCGTCAGAGATATCTGGATTTTATAGTAAATCCTGAAGTAAAAAATGTATTTCTTATA
>DATBWH010000016.1:0-5902 GCA_036514895.1 Candidatus Humimicrobiaceae bacterium | reverse complement strand
CATCATCAAGAATCCGACTACGATCAAAGCCGGAGCTGTGACGGGGTATTTAAAGACACCTTCCGCTATTTCCACACCGCCTCCAACCACCGCAATCAATGGAGCAAAAAATATGGAGACCAGGAACAAAAATCCGGTCATGGTGGGCATGATACCAGTTCTTCCGCCATCTGATACGCCGGAAGCACTTTCGATATAGGTCGTAATAGAGCTGGCGCCAAATAAACCTCCTGTCACTGCTGCCAGAGAGTCGACAAGAAGTACCCTCTTTAAATTAGGAAGACTGCCATTTTTGTCCAGCAAGCCGGCTTCTGCGCCTACTCCGATCACTGTACCCATAGTATCAAAAAAATCTGTCATAAACAGGGCAAAAACCATAACCAGGGCTGCTATATTCAACATCCCCTTGCTCCATACCGCACCGACGATATCTGCCTGGAAAAAGGTTGCAAAACTCTCTTTTGTCGGAACGCTTATGAATCTGGTGGGAAATGGAATTATTCTAAACGCCATTCCGGCTATTGCTGTACCAACTATTCCCAGTAGTATCCCCCCTTTGATCCTGTATGCAACCAGGATCACGGTAAGCACCAGGCCAAATGCTGCAAGCAGGGTATAATTAGCAGTAAAATTTCCCAATGTCACTGCGGTAGCAGAACTTATGCCCACAAAACCTGCTTCCTGAGCACCGATAAAAGCAATAAATAAACCGATTCCAACCCCAATGGCATATTTCAATCCCATTGGTATTGCTCTCATTATCATGCTGCGAAGGCCCGTTAGTACAAATATGGTCACGATTATTCCTTCGATGACGATAATTCCCATTGCCTGCTGCCAGCTCATTCCCAGACCAAAGATAATGGTAAAAACAACCACCGCATTGATCCCCATCCCCGAGGCAAGTGCAAAAGGAGTATTGGTCAGCAGTCCCATTAATATACTCATCAACCCCGCACCCATACAGGTAGCGATGACAGCTGCTTCAAAAGGAATCCCGGATTCTCCGCCTGCAGAAAGAATCGCCGGATTGACAAAAATTATATAAGCCATGGTCATGAAAGTAGTGATCCCGGCAATAATTTCTGTCCTGACGCTGGTATTTCTTTCCTTGAGTTTGAAATAGCGCAAAATACACCTCCTTATTTATTTACAAAATAATAAATCACCTTGATCTATAAACAATTTTTCATCGTTTCTCATACAGTTTTTAATTAATTTTACAAAATATCAAATAAACGATAAAATCTATAAAATATGGAAGCAATAAAGAATTTTTTTACGGCAGAAAATTTTAAATCTTTTTTTGTAAGCGCGTATTCCTGGTTGGAGAATATACTTACAAAAGCTTTTGGTAAAATAGGATATGAACCAATAAGGAATCTGCTTACCAATCCCTGGTTCTGGATAATTATAGTAGTATTGATCCTATTGTGTATCATCTTTAGAAGACGATAATTGATGGTTGTCTCCACCAATTCTTTCCCCATCTAAAAATATTTTAAACATAAAAGCTATAAAAACAATAATTAAAACTCCTGCTATTGCCAGAGCAGCAAAAGTTCCCGGATTGTTCTTGATTTTTTCGATAACCAGATAGAGCCTGGAATTGTTTTTCTTTAAATAATCCAGAAACTTATCATCCAGCAGCTTTTTATCACGCTTGCTTATATTGGATATTCTATTTATTATTTTCTTATCTATATCGTCGCAAGGCTGAATGACAGCATTTTTTACAATTTTTAAATATCTATCTACATTACTCATTTTAAAAAACTCTTAAAAGTTTAAAACACAATATAATAGATTGAAATTAATTTATTTTGTTTCAAGTGATGATCCTATCACCTATAAGTCTTTAATTTATCTTTAATTATCTTCCTGGCCCGGTGTATATTGGTCTTTACCGTTCCTATGGGCTTACCGATAAGGTCCGATATTTCTCTATAGCTATAATCCTGCAAATCTCTTAAAATCAACGGGATTCGATAACTCTCGTCAAGACTTACCACGATTTTCAATACTTCTTTTACCGTCTCCTTATTAAAAAAACTCTTTTCAAGACTCTGGTTATATCTGGTAAAAACTACTTCATATTCCTCTGTTATTTTTTCGAGACTTACTTTTTTATCTTTTGTTTTCGAATGAAGTCTTAGTTTATCGATACATGTATTGACTGTGAGTTTTCTTATCCAGGTTTTAAAACTGGATAGCCCTCTAAAGCCTTTTATGGAGAGGTATACTTTAACAAATACTTCCTGGCTTACATCCTCCGCTTCATGTGTGTCCCTCAATATAAAAAAGGCTGTAGTGTAGACATATTTAGAGAATTGCTTGACTAGTTCTTCAAAAGCAGCTTTGTCTCCCCTTTTTGATTTTGCGATTAATGCTTTTTCATCCACTTCACGATACTTGCTTCTTTTATTATTTTTATCTAAAAATATCCTTTTTTTGGGATAACTCTGCTACCTTTACATCTTAATCCTCAGGTGCTTCGGCTAACACAAGCGTTACAGTCAAATATTCTCCATCCCTGTATATCTCAACCGTTACTTCATCTCCTATATCATGTCTTAGAATCTGGGCAAACAATTCATACGGATTATTTACCTTTACGCCATCTATTTCAACAATTATGTCACCGGCTTGTATTCCGGACTCTTCTGCCGGATACCCCTCCAGGACACTGCTGATATATGCTCCACTTACATCACTGGTGCTTTCAGCCATTTCTACACCCATATAGGGAATTCTTGCTCTTCCGAATTCTATGATCTGTTCAGCAATACCAACCACCGTATTGCTGGGGACAGCAAATCCTATGCTGGTACCAGTCGTTGCCAGAGTATTGATTCCTATTACTTCCCCATCTGAATTTACCAGTGGACCTCCGCTGTTGCCAGGATTTATTGCTGCATCGGTCTGGATCAAATTAATAGGAATCGTTATATCTCTTCCTTTTGCACTTACGACTCCCATCGTTATCGTCTGATCAAGTCCGTAAGGGCTTCCTACTGCAATAGCGATGTCTCCCACTTTTACATCATCCATGGAGTCAAAACTGGCAGCTTTAAGGCCATTGGCCTCTATCTTTATGACTGCAACATCATTTCTTTCATCTGCCCCTATCAGTTCTGCCGGATATTGGCTACCGTCATTTAAAGTGACTAATAGCTCTTCTGCATCGCCGGCTACATGATTATTGGTTATAATATAACCATTTTCAGTATAAATCACTCCGGAACCAATCGCCTGCTGTTCCTGTGTCTCTCCGAATATGTCCTGGACTATTACCGTTACATCTATATGTACCACAGAAGGTGTTATTTTTTCTACGACTTTGCTTATTGCGCTATCTAATTCATTAAGTAAAGTTCCTCCGTTTCCATCAACCTGTTCCTCACTTTCGATACTTTCTCCCTTTAACAAATCCGCTATGGATACTTTATTGATCACCGCCAGAATACCGAGCATACTTACTCCGCCTACAACCAAAAAAATTATTGCTACCAGTATTATTATTAGACCTTTCATAAAGAAAGACCTGAATTCGCTTCCTTCATCCATTTTTATCCTCCTTGTTATTTCCGGACTTTAAATATCTATTCCTCTTCTCCGGTTTCTTCCACGGAAATATTGCCGGATCTCAATCTCAACGCATCTTCCTGGATTTTTAACGCTGCGTCTGCAGGAAGTACACCTCCGGTTATGACGCTTTCAATATTATCTCTTATGGCATCTCTTATCACCATTATGAGTTCTTTGTCAGGTTTTCCCCTGCATATTTTTGCCTGCTGAAAAGCATTGTAGATGATCTCATTATTTATAAGTGTCTCGTTTCTATCGATATTTTTTAAAACCGGGAAAGTATCTGTTGTTAAAGTCCAGTCTATCTGTACTTCTTCAGAGAGCATATACTGCATAAAATCATTTACTGCTGCAAGTTCATTACCATAACAATTGACATTTATCATAAAACCGATACCGGAGATCAAAGGCGTAGGATATTCATCACCCTGCCAGACCAGAGGTATCTTTACTATGCCCAGGTTTAATCCTGCTTCTCTATATTCATTTATCAGCTGGGTATTATCGATTATCATGTGGACATTGCCATTTTTAAATAATTCATTTATCTCTCCATATTCGATATTAAAAGGCAAAATTCCTTCTTCATTATATATATAAGATAAAAATTCGAGTGTCTTTACAGTCGCCTGATTATCAAGCGTCAGTGAATTGGTGCTGTAATCGACGATCCAATCCTCATATCCTCCTATAAAAGGTATTATCCAGTCAGCTGTGCCGGCATTCAGCAACAGTCCATAAATATTTGATCCAAAATTATTTACCTCTTTAGAATATTCGATGACTTCCTCGAAGCTCGCAGGAGGTTCATCTACCAGGTCCTTATTATAAAAAAGCGTCAAAAAATCAAAACTTCTAAAAGGAATCATATAATTTCTTGCGTTATACATAGAAATCTCCGTAAG
The DNA here is from genome assembly GCA_036514895.1 of Candidatus Humimicrobiaceae bacterium. Lineage (GTDB taxonomy): Bacteria > Actinomycetota > Humimicrobiia > Humimicrobiales > Humimicrobiaceae > Hydromicrobium. The sequence continues at coordinate 1,409 of DATBWH010000016.1, read as the reverse complement.
ACCATCTATGAATAAAGAATAATCTGCTTCATCTATTATTTCTTTTACCACACTTCCGGGAACAAGTCTTTTTATCCCATCAAAATCCAGCAGCAGTACTTCGGGTCCTGCACCGGCAAGACTTGCAGCTTCGAATTGATCTTCCAGTTCTTCCTGACTTCTGAAATGCCTTGTCTCTATTTCGATATGACCGTTCTCGACCATAAAATTATCCACACTCCCCATTAGAGCCAGCCTCTCCTTTGGGCCAAGACAATCCCACAGAGTTATATGTGCTTCTAGTTCTTCTCCGTTTGTCTGTCCGTCTCCTCCGTTTTCAGCTATTTCCTCTTCAGCTGTTTCAGTATCTGTTTCTGTTATAGGATTGATTAGATTACAGGATGCAGTACCTAATAATAAAAGAAGGGTTAACATTAAAGAAATTATTAAGAATATTATTGGTCTTCTATCTTTTAATCCGAATATATTTCCAATCATTTTATGTCCCCGATTCATCAATATAAGAAAGCTTTTTTAAATTATATTATAAATATGGTATTCAATCTACCCTTCTAGGGTCTTATATTGAATAAATTTAAATTCCTTTTTTTTATAAATAATTATAAAATTCTATAAAGAATAAAATAAGGAGGTGGACGCAAATGAAGACTCTTGTATATAATAAAACAGAAAAAAAATTAATAGAAAAAGTCACTTTAAAAAAAATTCCCTCCTATATTAATAACCCGGAATATCTTCTATGGACCGACATAGAGAATCCAAGCAAAGAAAATATGCAATTTCTAATAGAGCATTTTCATTTTCATCCCCTTGATATAGAAGACTGCCTTAGCATCATTGAAAGACCAAAATTGGATGAGTATGATGACTACTTCTTTCTGGTAATGCACATACCCTTTTTTGTCAAACAAACCAGAAGACTGGTCCCTTTTACCGTCAATATATTTATCGGAAATAACTTTCTGGTAACCGTTCACCGGGGTTTGTGCAAACCTATACAGGACACTTTTGAATATTTATCGAAAAACAATCAAATCCTGGACAAGGGATCGGGTTTCCTTTTGCACAAGGTAATCGATTCCCTTATTGACTATAATTTTCCCATACTCAATAAAATTTATAGAAATTTACAGGATATTGAGGATGCCATCTTTAAAAAAGTCAGCACCAAAAACGTTAAAGAAATATTGCTCATCAGAACCAATATCCTTACATTCAGAAACATAATCTATCCCCAGAGAAAGCTCCTCAAAACCCTGGAAATCAAGGATATGGATTTCTTGATAGAGGCTCTTGAGGTTTATTTTAGCGACCTTGTGGACCATGTGGAAAAAATCTGGGATACTCTTGAAAATTATAAAGAACTGGTAGATGGTGTGCATGATGCCCATCAATCATTATTATCGAAT
>DATBWH010000015.1:0-3623 GCA_036514895.1 Candidatus Humimicrobiaceae bacterium | reverse complement strand
TATCTTTAATTACATCACAGGAAATAACTTTACCTATCTTAGAAAAAATATCTTCTAATTGGGAACTTGTTGTACTATAAGGAAGTCCTCCTACAAATAATCTCTTTGCCATTTATTATCACCACCTTTCTTTTTTACAGTACTGTCTCTGTCTGGTGGATAGAATAATCTTTGGAGGATATCTTCTTATCGAACTAGAGGAAACAGATGTAAATATATATTCCTTATTTAAAGAATATGTTTTTATTATAACACATTATTCTTTTTTATTATGAGAAAATATTACAAGCAGTGGAAAATGCTGCTGATAACTTTTCATGTCTTAAGTCCATCATAGGATTAGGAACATCGAAAGCAGTTTAAGACATTGACATTATATTTATTCTTAATAAAATTTTTTTAGTTTAATATATATTTAATTTAACATAAACACGGCCATTTCCTTTCTACACGTTACATCTTCTTGAAGATAAGAAATGTCAGGAAAAGAGTACCGGAAGATAAAGGAAAGAAAGATAAAAGGGAAGAGATAAAACTATAAATGGATAATATAAGTGCTGATAGCGAAGATAAAAATATTATAGAAGTCAAAAACCTGGCCCCGCAACACCTTAAAAGAAAGATCGGAAGAAGTACTGAATATAGTAGATCTTTACAGCCGGAAAAATAGCCTGGTTAAAAGAAATTACCGGCAGCGAGGCGCATGATGCGAAAGAACGGGGATTGCAAGTTCTTTCAGCACCTTTGGTGGTGGAGGCGGTAAAGATTTTCTTGATTTTATGTTTCCGGGTATTGTGGGTATGACCGTACTTTTTACTTCTTTTTTTAGTGCAATGTCGATAGTCTGGGATCGGGAATTCGGGTTCCTGAGGGAGATCCTGGTCGCACCTATTTCCAGGACCTCTATAGTAGTGGGGAAACTTCTTGGTGGTTCTTCTATAGCCATGTTCCAGGGTGCCATAATACTGCTTTTCAGCCCTCTGCTCAACATCCCCATTACATTTGCTATATTCTTTAAGGTACTTGCCATCATGTTCCTGGTTGCGATGACCATCTCAGCAATGGGAATCATATTGCCTCTGTAATAAAATCAATGCAGGCTTTCCAGGTGATAACAAACTTTCTGCTTATGCCTATGTTTTTCCTTTCCGGGGCCCTGTTTCCATTGAACAATACAGTAAGATGGATGAACGTAGTTTCTAAAATCAATCCTCTTTCTTATGGTATCGATGCAATGCGTACTGTGATACTTAACAATCCTGCTTTGCAGTTATATCCTTTATGGCTGGATATCGTCGTTATGTTATCTATAACTATAATAGTAAGCGTACTGGGGTCTATTTTATTCAACAGGCAGGATTAAACCGGTTCTTCACTCATAATAAAATTCTTACTTCGTTTAGAATTTTTGATGCATACCAGTGGTTCACATGTATCAATCTGGTCAAATCATCCGCTCCATAACTTTCGAGTTCTTTTATCAATATAATACCGGAATCAAGCAAAAGCTCTTTTTGTTTTTTGTTGATTGTAGAAAGTATACTTATTGGATAAAGTTTCTTTGTTTCAATAAAATACTCCAGATTTTCAACTTCCGGATAGTGCCACGCCATAATTTTCAAGCCCACACAATTGGCATATTTTATGGCATCAGATGTACATTTGGTATTGGTGACCAGCCAGGCTTCTAAATGATTGTGATTGTTGCTATCTTTTTCTCTGCTGGCTTTCTCTATATCAAGAAATCTGCTATGGATATAAAGGGCGGTTTTTACATCGGATTTAATTCCAGGTGAGTTATGATATTTACATTCTATAAGATAGACTTTACCTTCTCTTTTTGCAACGACATCGACTTCATGTTGAACGCAATAACCACTTACAAATTGTCCTACTTCCGTATTAAAACCATATTCTCTTAAAATCTTTGCTATATATTTTTCAAAAGCAAATCCTTCGGGTCCCATATCCATAATTGCTCTTTTCAGGGAATATTTAAGGGCGACCCGGGGTTCCAGCACTCTAAGACGATTCAGGGCTTTATTGTAGATTTCATTGGTGCTCATGTTATCTTTTACTTTTTTATTGATTATTCTGACAGCCTCTGCAGCCATATTGGGAGAAGATCCGGCTTTTATAATGGAAGATTTTATTTTCTCCTCATCATAAGCTTCTTTTTTACCATCTGATTTTATAATGTATTTTGTCATAAATATTTATAACAGGTTTTTAAAGTTACATTATAACATTTTTAAAAGAATACCCCGTAGTTGAAGGGAATTTTAAGAAACAAAGATATCTGATAAAATCTGATTTAGATTATTTATTTTAAAACTTCAAAAACTGTTTAATCTGGATTCATGAGTGTCATAAAAAACAAGAATAAAAATCTAATTTACCCGGGGCTTATCTGGTTTCTGATTTTTTTTCTTTTGCCTTTATCGGTAATACTGATCTATGCCGTAACCGCTCATAGCCTGGTCCCGGGAGAACCTTTGAAATTTACATTTAGCAATTTTGCGGTTATCTTTCAGAAGAAACATTACCTTATAATACTTTTAAGGTCGCTCAAAATTAGTTTTCTCACCACTATGTTTTCCATAATATTCTCCTATCCGGTCGCATACTTCCTTGCCAAAAGGACCAGATTCGACAAGGTGCTCATAGTGGTCCTTATGATACCTTTCTGGATAAATTACCTTATCAGGACCTTTGCATGGAAATTGATTCTCTCGGAAAACGGGGTTCTAAATCAATTCCTGCTCTGGTTAAAGGTAATAGATGAACCGGTAAGGATTTTATATAGTCAGACTTCTGTCTTGCTCGGACTCATATATATGTATACTCCAATGATGGTCCTTCCATTATATGCATCACTTCTTAGGATCGATGATTCACTTGTGGAAGCTTCTCTGGATCTTGGGGCATCAAGGATAAGGGCTTTTTTTGATATAACTTTTAAATTAAGTCTTACAGGAATTTTTGCAGGAACACTGCTTGTTTTTATACCGGCCCTGGGTTCTTTTGCCATTCCGGCAATACTTGGCGGAACCGATTCGGTAATGATCGGTAATATAATAGAGAACCAGTTCAACAGAGTAGGTAACTGGAATTTTGGTTCTGCTTTTACCGTGGCACTGGCGGTACTGTCGATAGCCCTGGTGTTATTTTATTCGAAAATATTCGGGCTGGAGTCGATTTATAAAAATAGAGGCAACTCTTAAATTAAATAAAGATGAAAAATAAAAGTTCTGCTATATTGACCATATATACTGTACTTTTCTTTCTTTATATTTTTATTCCAATTATACTCATTTTTATATTTGCCTGGAACGGCGGTGAAGGTTACAGTTTTCCGCTTAAGGGTTTCACCTGGAGATGGTTTGCGGAACTCGCCGGCGATAGGCTGGCAAAGGAAGCAATAAAAAACAGTATTATTATTGCATTGTCTTCTGCAACCATTTCGACCGTACTGGCGACTTTCTTATCTATCGGGCTTTTAAAAGGACTTGCCAGAAGAACCGGTGTTTTTTTGACCCTTCTTATACTTCCTGTACTCATGCCCAGTCTGACCATCGGGATAGCTGCACTGGTATTTTTCAGAACCATAAATTTTCCTCTTG
>DATBWH010000014.1:0-9727 GCA_036514895.1 Candidatus Humimicrobiaceae bacterium | reverse complement strand
CTCCTTCATTTTCAGGAACGCTTCCATTGTTTCGGAAATAGGTGTCGTCGGGTCCTGCCAGTGGCTCTGGTATAAATCTATATAATCGGTTCCAAGCCTCTTCAGGCTCTGGTCAAGCTCATACTCCAGAGATTCCCTGCCAAGATATCTATACATTGGAACACCGGGAGCATAGTCAAAAAAATAAAAACCTTTTTTCAAATCCCATCTTAGCCCGCATTTGGTTGCTATCACGACTTTATCTCTCCTTCCTCTCAGAGCCTTTTCAATAAGTCTTTCCGAAAGACCCTGCCCATATGCCGGTGCCGTATCGATGAAGTTTATGCCAGAGTCAATAGAAGCCTGAATAGCTTCTACTGATTCCTTTTCGTCCGTACCTCCCCACCATTTTCCACCAATTGCCCATGCACCCAATCCAATTACGGAAACTTCTATTTGTGAATTTCCCAATTTAACGTATCTCATTTTACCTCCTTTTTTAGGGTAGTTTAGATTATATCACTTAAAGATTTTTACTGTACAATCGTTTGCTGTATAATTACTTCTAATAAATTTAAGAAAATAAACAATCGATTCTAATAAAAAAGGTGGTTTGATGGATCCGAGAATAAAAAAGCTTGCAAAAACCCTGGTAAATTATTCCTGCAGAGTGCAAAAGGGAGAAAAAGTTTTAGTGGAGAGTGTGGGAAGTTCCGCATTACCACTGGTGAGGGCCGTTATAAATGAAGTATATAAAGCCGGAGGATTACCTTTTACGGATTTAAAGGATTACAGCGTTATAAGAGAAATTCTCAAAGAGACCACTGTGGAGCAATTGAAATCCATGGCAAAGTATGAACTTACCAGGATAAAAGAAATGGCTGCTTTTATAGGAATAAGAGCCAGCGATAATATAAGCGAATTAAGTGACATTGCACCCGACAAAATGGCATATTACATGAAATATTACATAGAAGCAATAAACAATATTAGAATAAATAATTCAAAATGGGTGGTCCTGCGATACCCTAACAAGTCAATGGCTCAACTGGCAAATACCAGTATGGAAGCCTTTGAAGATTTTTATTTCGATGTGTGCAATATGGATTATGGCAAAATGTCAAAAGCAATGGATAACCTGGTAGAACTTATGAATAAAACAGATCAGGTTCACATAACCGGTAAAGACACGGATCTTTCCTTCTCCATAAAAGATATTCCTGCCATAAAATGTGCCGGAGAATTTAATATACCTGATGGAGAGGCATTCACAGCTCCGGTAAAATCTTCCGTAAACGGCAAACTTGCCTTTAATTGCCCTGCTGTTTATCAGGGTGTTACCTATGAAAACATTAAACTTAAATTTAAAGATGGCAGAATCATCGAAGCTTCTTCCAATGATACTGAGAGGATCAATAAGGTTCTTGATACGGATAAAGGAGCCAGATACATTGGGGAATTTGCCATTGGTGTCAATCCCTATATTACCTATCCTATGAAGGATACACTATTCGATGAAAAAATAATGGGAAGCTTCCACTTCACCCCCGGAAAATGTTATAAGGAAGCATCAAATGGCAATGATTCCGCAATACACTGGGATCTTGTATGTATCCAGACACCCGAGTATGGAGGCGGAGAAATCTATTTCGACGGTGTCCTGATAAGAAAAGATGGTAGATTTGTAACATCGAAACTAAAAGGATTAAATCCCGAAAACCTAAAATAACTCGGGTCACTTAATCTTTTTTATAGGGGCAAAACTTATAAGCAGGTGTCTCAACCCGGCCTGATTAAACATTACATCCAGCTCACAGTCGTCAGCCAGCTTCTTCACTCTTAAAACACTGCCCTGTCCCCAGTATTTATGCTCTATCAGATCGCCTTTTTTATAGGTGAATTTTACCCCGTATCCATTATCCCGATTCTTTGATGCGCCTCGCTTTAAGTCTTCGGATTCGATCTTGTTTTCATCTATTAAAAGATCTTCGTTTATTTCATTTATAAAGCGGGAAACATTTCTAAAACCGGTGTCTCCGTAAATACTGTGTAACTGTGCAGAAGATAAAAATACTTTTTCCCTGGCCCGTGTAATTCCCACATAGCAGAGTCTTCTTTCTTCCTCGACTTGCTCCACACTGCTCATACTTCTTGAATGTGGAAAAATTCCCTCTTCCATTCCAATAATAAATACAACCGGAAACTCCAGACCTTTGGCATTATGAAGGGTCATCAGGATAAGACCATCGGTGCTTTCATCATAATTATCAATGTCGGTAAGAAGCGACACTTCTTCCAGAAACCCATCCAGATTGAATAAATCAGTTGCACCGGCAGAGTCCTCTTCATTTTTAATAAGAGTGCTCTTGGGTTCTTTAAATAAACTTTCAGCTGCGTCTAAAGCTTCGGATTTTTCTTCATACTCTTTAGCGACCGTTAAAAGCTCCCTCAAGTTCTCTATTCTGTTTAAAGCCTCTATAGTATTTTCCAGCTCAAGCTCCTTTATATAACCTGTTTTTTCCCAGATCCTCTTCAATACCTTGCTTACTCCATGATCAATTGAATAATTTCTGAATTCCGCAATAAGCGAAATGAATTTATTTATTTTTTCTTTTGTAGTCTTGCTCAGCAGCGGGATTTCATCATTTCTATAAAAAGCTTCACAGAAAGTGATATTTTTCCTCTGAGCATATTTTTCTATGACTGCTATTGTGGATTTGCCGATCTTGCGCCTGGGAACATTAACTATCCTGACGAGACTTACCACATCTCTGGGATTTGCGATAAGCTTCATATAAGCAAGCATGTCTTTTATTTCTTTTCTATCATAAAACCGGAGACCCCCATAAATCTTATAAGGTATGTTCCGTCTTACAAGATATTCTTCCACAGCTCTTGATTGAGCATTGGTCCTGTAGAAAATAGCAAAATCTCTGAACCGTTTATTTTTTTCTTCCATATATTTTTCTATTCTCCTGACTACAAAATCAACCTCCGCTTTTTCATCCGGAGCTATATATTTCGAAACTATCTCCCCTTCAGGATTATCGGTCCAGAGTTTTTTTGGTTTTCTGTTCTCATTATTTTTTATTATATAGTTTGCGGCATTAAGAATATTCTGAGTGGAACGATAATTTTGCTCCAGTTTTATGACCACTGTGTCATCAAAACGTTTATCGAAATCAGTAATATTTTTTATTTCAGCCCCCCTCCAGCTGTAAATATTCTGGTCCTCGTCTCCTACCACACAGATCCTTTTGTGTTCTTCCGAAAGCAGCATGACAAGCTCGTTCTGGGCAATATTCGTATCCTGGAACTCATCTACAAGAATATATTTGAATTTTTCCTGGTATTTCTTTTTTACTTCAGGAAACATCTTAAAAGTATTGACGGTAAACATCAATAGGTCATCAAAATCAAGTGCATTTGCTTCAAAGAGTCTTTCCTGATAAAGACGATAAATCTTTGCAGCTATTTTTTCGAAATAATCGGACGCATTCTTTGAAAAAGTCTCATAATCGATTAACCTGTTTTTTGCATCGCTGATGACAGACAACACCGCTTTTGGAGGAAATCTTTTGATGTCTATATCCAGTTCTTTTTCAACATTTGATACCAGGCTTACAGAGTCATTATCATCGTAAATCACATAGTTTCCGGACATGCCCAGGTGATGGATCTCGTACCGGAGAAGTCTGGCACAGAACGAATGGAAGGTACTTACCCACATATACTCGCCAACCCTTCCGACTAATTCGATCACTCTTCGTTTCATTTCCCTGGCAGCTTTATTGGTAAAAGTAATGGCAAGAATATTGAAGGGATCCACTCCTTTGTTTTTGATCAGATAAGCAATTCTGTAGGTCAGTACCCTTGTTTTTCCACTTCCTGCGCCTGCAATAACCAGAAGCGGCTTTTCGGTACTTTTTACGGCTTTAATTTGCTGGGGATTTAAATACTTTTCTAGTTCCAAGTTTCATCAACTTATCTTATTTTCTTTCCGATTACACCGGCAATATTTTTTAACTGTCTTATCAATTCTATCAGCTCTTTTGCGTTCAAAGACTGCTGACCGTCACAGAGTGCCTTTGAAGGATTATGGTGAGCTTCGACCATAAGGCCATCCGCCCCCACTGCAACTGCGGCCCTGCTCATAGGAATGACCAGGTCACTTTGCCCGACGGCATGAGAAGGATCGACAATAATGGGAAGTTTGCTCAGTTTCTTGATGACCGGAACTGCCGACAGGTCAAGTGTAAATCTAGTATCAGTCTCAAAAGTCCTTATCCCTCTTTCACATAACACTACTTCCGTGTTTCCTCTTGATGTTATATATTCGACTGCCAGCAACCATTCCTTTATAGATGATGCCCATCCTCTTTTAAGGATGACTTTTTTATTTCTTTCATTTGCCACTTTGCCAACTTTTTCCAGTAGAGCGAAATTAGACATGTTCCTGGTGCCGATTTGAAGTACATCCACGCTGTCTGCTACGATATCGACATGCTCCGTATCGGTAATCTCTGTTACCGTCATAAGGCCATATCTGTCTTTTATTTCCTTCAGGTACTTTAAGCCTTCTTCTTTTAGTCCCTGAAAACTGTACGGAGATGTCCTGGGCTTATATGCCCCTCCGCGTAAAAATGAAAGCCCAAGATCCTTTACTACTTTTGCAATGGCATCCAGTTGATCCCAGCTTTCAATTGCACAGGGGCCTGCGATTACAGTAATATAGCCGTCTTCAATCAGCTTTATACTGTCTCCAACTTTTTTTTGTTTTTCTTTTTTATCTTCCATTTATTATATTTTTTTAAGATATACGAAACTTCACTTCAGATACTTTTAAAATACGATAAAAAATTAAATGGTTACTTAAAGGTTCTCGTCTTTTTCAAGAACCTGGACATTTCTTAAAATACTTTCAAAAATCTGCACAATATTATCATTGTATAAGGGCCCTTTATTGAATTTGACAACATTGTTAAACAATTCTTCTTCTCTTTTTGCATCATATAATGGTACGCTTCTATCTTCTTTTAACCTTTTTATTTTTAATACCACTTCCGCCCTTTTATTTAAATAATTTACGATATTTTTATCGATTTCATTAATCTCTTCCCTGTATTTACTTAACTTTTCTTTAAAATCGTTTTCCATCAATACTCCTTTGACACTTTTTAATTTTCCTCTACTCCCACTCTATAGTGCTTGGCGGTTTGGAGCTTATATCATATACCACTCTGTTTACTCCTTCAACCTCATTTACTATTCTTGTGCTCATTCTTTCCAGGACTTTGTGGGGCAGTCTTACCCAATCGGCAGTCATGGCATCCGTACTGCCCACCGCTCTTATTATAATCGGGTATTCGTACGTTCTCTCATCTCCCATTACTCCCACGCTCTTGATACTGGGGAGCACGGCAAAAGACTGCCAGATTTTCTTATATAATCCTGCTCTTTTTATTTCCTCTACCACTATTTCATCGGCATCCTGGAGTATTTTTATTTTTTCTTCCGTGACATCTCCAATTATTCTTATTGCCAGGCCAGGACCGGGAAAAGGCTGCCTCCAGACTATTTCGTCCGGAAGACCCAGTTCTATTCCTATCTTTCTAATTTCATCTTTGAATAATAATCTTAAAGGCTCGATCAATTTAATTTTCATATCATCCGGAAGCCCACCGACATTATGATGTGATTTTATCCTCGCCGCATCCCTTGTACCGCTTTCTATGACATCGGAATATAGCGTTCCCTGCACAAGGTAATGCGCATCCTTTATCTTTGATGCCTCTTCTTCGAATATCGCTATGAATTCTTTACCGATTATTTTCCTTTTACTTTCAGGATCGGATACTTCCTTCAGTTTGCTCAGGAACCTTTCTGCAGCATTTATATGAATCAGATTGATTTTAAAATTCTCCCTGAAGGTTTCTATGACTTTTTTCGCTTCTCCTTTCCGGAGAAGTCCATGGTCTACAAAAATACATGTAAGTTTATCACCGACAGCTTTGTTTACCAGGACAGCCGCAACCGAAGAATCCACCCCTCCGCTCAGTCCGCATATGACTTTTCCGTCTTTTACTTTTTCTTTTATTTCTTCTATCTGTTTTTCGATAATTGAGATCATGGTCCATGTAGGTGAACACCCGCAAATATCGAAGAGGAAATTCTTGAGTATATCCATCCCGGATGGAGTATGCATTACTTCAGGATGAAACTGTATTCCATATAATTTTTTTCCAGGCTCTTCCATACCTGCTATAGGAAGATTGGAAGTGGTAGCTATTATGCCAAATCCCGGTGGAATCTTAACCACACTATCTTTGTGGCTCATCCAGCATGTCTCAACAGGTTTCAAATCTTTAAAAAGAGCCGATTTTAAATTCAGTTTTATCCTTGTCTTTCCGTATTCGTTATATCCGCTTGTAGATACCTCTCCGCCAAATAATCTTGCTGTTATCTGCATCCCGAAACAAATTCCAAGAATGGGGATGCCCAGTGAAAAAATCTCTTTACTCACAACCGGGACATTTTTGCTTTCTGACACGGTACTGTATGGAGAACCGGAAAGTATCAGCCCGCATGGTTTCTTTTCCTTTATTTTCTGGATATCGGTATCATAAGGAATAAGTTCGGAATAAACCCTGAGTTCCCTGATTCTTCTTGCAATCAGCTGGCTGTATTGTCCGCCAAAATCTATGACTAGTACACTCTCCATATTATTATCCCTGCTTAGATCCTTATCCATACTATGACCCCATACCCACTTTCTGCTGCTGCTGCTGGAGCTTACCTTCGGTTTTGATGGAGGGCGCCACCATCACCTCGGCTTTTTGAAAATCTTTGATGTTTTCATATCCGCAGGTAGCCATCGAGGTCCTCAGTGCCCCGAATAGATTTAAGGTACCGTCGTTTTCGAAGGCTGGCCCTACCAATATTTCCTCCAGGCTTGCCGCTACATCTGTTTTGATTCTGGTACCTCTTGGAAGATCGGGATGGAACGTAGCCATACCCCAGTGATAACCTCTGCCCGGAGCTTCTTTTGCTCTCGAAAGCGGAGAACCTATCATAACCAGGTCAGCGCCGCAGGCAATGGCTTTTGCAATATCACCTCCGGTGCGCATACCCCCATCTGCAATAACCAGCGCATATTCTCCTGTTTCTTCCAGGTGTCTGATTCTGGCTGCTGAAGCATCTGCAATAGCGGTAGCCTGGGGTACACCTATTCCAAGCACCTGTCTTGTGGTACACGCTGCTCCCGGACCAACGCCAACAAGAACTCCAATTGCTCCCGTCCGCATCAGGTGAAGGGAAGTAGAATACGATGCACAACCGCCTACAATCACCGGAATTGGACATTCGGGAATAAATTTTTTCAAATCAAGAGGTGCCTTTGTCTTACTGACATGCTCGGCACTGACCACTGTACCCTGGATCACCAGAATATCAAGACCGGCATCAATTGCTAATTTATAATACTTCTCGACATTTTTAGGGGTCAAGGAAGCACAGACTATATCACTTTTCTTTTTTATCTGTTTTATTCTTTCGGCAATCAATTCTTCTTTGATAGGTTCCTGATAAATTTCCTGCATCTTCCTTGTTGCTTCTTTATCGGAAAATTTTGAGATCCCATCGAGAATTTCATCTGCATTTTCATATTTGCATTGCAAACCCTCCAGGTTGAGTACGGCAAGCCCGCCGATTTTTCTCATCTCTATGGCAAATTTTACATCCACGACTCCGTCCATTGCTGATGCCAATACAGGCAGCTCCAATTTATGTTTACCGATATTTGCCGAAATATCTATATCCTCAGGATCTCTGGTCCTCCTGCTGGGGACTATCGATACTTCATCAAAACCATAAGATCTCCTGCCGGTTTTTCCTTTCCCAATTTCTATTTCCATTGATTCCCCTTATCTTTTAAGTTTTTTCTCTTCTTTTTTAATCAATCTTTTAATATTTTCCCTATGAGTGATAAAAGTAAGCACACTCCAGAAAAAAGCCGCTATTACTATCGCCAATCCATATCCGGTGAAATAAAAAGCAAATGGATTGACAACAGCCGCACACAAAGATGCGAGAGACACAATCCTGAAAATCGAAAAAATTATGGCCCAGGTACCCAGAATAATAAAAATCGGGAGTATTTCTATCCATACAGGATTACTCATTAAAGGAAGACATGAGACACCGATTATCACTCCAAAAGAAACAGCAATTCCCTTTCCACCTTTAAATTTGATATAAACAGGAAAATCATGTCCGAGTATGACGGCAACAGACACAAGAGCCAGAAGTATCATATCTTGGGGATAAATGAAATAGAGGACAAGTATGGGTATAAATCCTTTAATGATATCGGCTATAATAGTGATGACGCCATAGCCTACTCCAAGTGTGCGAGTGACATTGGTTCCTCCTACATTTCCGCTCCCATATTGTCTGATGTCGTCACCCTTTTTTATTCGATGGACCACATACCCGGTAGGAAAAGACCCAAAAAGATAGGCTGCAATCACTAATAAGATCCTGAAAAAAAATTCAATGCCCATAATAGATATACCTTACTAAAGAAATCCTAGAGAAAATTAAAAGACATAAATCTTTTAAAAACGGTAAAATTACTGCCTGGAAATTTACAGAATGATATTAAAAGAAATATTACTATAAGTCATTGATTTATTCAATTTGCAACTGATGCTTAAATTTTTTAAAAGGAAGATATTTTATGGTATCAAATGAAATATATGGATTTGCTGAATAACACTATCTTTTACTTCAAACTGTAAAAATAAATATTTCCCCCGGTCTGCAATCTCGTATGCACAATTATTATCATCGTTTCTTCCATCCAATACTTTTGTAATTGAAGGATATCTGTTTTTTAAAGTTTCCAAAGAGTCACCAACTTTAATATTCTTGGATGTAGAATATAAATCATTATATACTTTAATATCGAGTATCCAGAATGTTATGCCATTATCAGGAGGTGAGAATAGCATAATTTCAAGGCCTTCATATTTTAGGGTTTTTATAAAAGAGCCCCTAAAAGTATCTGATCCTTCACCCAGTATCTGAACATCTTCACTTATGGGATCTCCAAGTATTTTATATAAATCAATTTCGTTATCCCAATCAAATATCGCAATAACTTCATTATTTATCTTTATTGAGTAATCTATCAGTTGATCTTCTGCCCCTGATGCAGTAGATGAATCGACTTCAGTATTTTGAGTAGTTTCTACATCAGTTGTTTCATCTTTAGTTACTTCATCTGTAGTAGTTTCATCTGTAGTTGTTTCCTGTGCTACAGTTTCATCAGTAGAAGATTCGTCTGCTTTTTTACAGCCTTCTCCAAATAGAATTGATAATGTAAAGACAATTATAAATAATATTATTAAAAATCTTTTCATAGCTCTTCTAACTTTTAATTTTATCATAAAATTATAATCATTAATATTATTTATATGTATTTAAAAATAAGATTATGAGTTGAATTAATTATAATCATATTTGATATTATTATATATTATCCCACCATATAAATAAGGCTGGCTTTATATAAAAGCCAGCCTTATTTTCTCATCTATTTATACTATTAATATGCTATTAAAGTTATTTTAACTAATATTAACTTTATCAGCCTTCATTACATTGGGGGCATTCCGCCGCCGTATCCACCGCCCGGAGGCATCCCCATTCCTTTATCTTTTTCAGGTTTTTCTGCAACGATTACTTC
>DATBWH010000013.1:0-7155 GCA_036514895.1 Candidatus Humimicrobiaceae bacterium | reverse complement strand
AATCTTCTCATTTTTATTAGCCTCATTAATAAATATTAGTCAGGCCTAACTTTAATAGGTTTATATAGATTTGTCAAGAAATTTTTATGAAAATGAGGAATTTAGTAAAGTTCGAAGCCTTTTATTTTTTTATCTTTTTTTGGAGTTATCGGGATGCTTACCATATTTAGCATAGTAATTGAAATGTTGTAACCACTGGGGATAACCATCCGGACAGGTATCTACAAACCTGGTAAACTTTATCATCCTGTCCATTGCTTCTTTGCTTATATAATGTTCAATATTACAGGCATCTTTTTTTGAAACACTGTCACTTACTCCCAGGATTTCATTTAAAAATTTATATACCTTTTCATGTTTATCGTATACAGCCCTTGCCAGTTTGTAGCCTTCATCGGTCAACTCCAGATATCCATATTTTTCATGGATCACCAGTCCTTTTTCATTGAGTTTTCCTATTGCATCAACTACTGATGGCGTTTTCACATCCAGAAATTTGGCAATTTCCTTTACCCTGATGACCTTATAGGTAAGACTCAAGACATATATGGCTTCAATATAATCTTCCATGCTCTGAGTTAACTTTTTCATATCTTTCCGGTTCCGTATTTATCTAAAATTGTTAGTTTTATCTAACTATACTCATAAATAAAATCTTTGTCAAATTTCAAAGATTAGTTTATTTTGCAGATATTAAAATTAGACTACTACTCTGTTTCTGCCTTCATCCTTCGCTTTATACAGGGCATCATCTGCATATTTTATTAGATAGTCTATTTTTGTAGCATCGAAAGGAAAATTGGAAACTCCTACACTTATGGTGATCTTGCCCTGCGGTTTTACTTTTTCCTCTCCATCGAACTTACCCTTGTCCACAACCTCCCGTAGCCTCTCGGCAAAAATCCTGGCACTTTCTTTATTTGTTTCACTGCAAATTACGGAAAATTCTTCCCCTCCATAGCGGTATACCCTATCAGTGGATCGTTTATTTTCGATGAGAACCCTGCCCATCTTCCTTAAAACAATGTCTCCCATTTGATGACCATGAAAATCATTGTAATTTTTGAAATAATCAATGTCTATCATCAAAAGAGATAGGCTCTTCACATACCTTATGGCTTCATTTAAAGTATCTTTTAGGTCCATATCGAATTTTCGCCTGTTGAATACACCGGTCAATTCATCTACTACAGTCAATTTTTTTATTTGCTCGTAATTTAACGCCCTCTCTATCGCAATCGAGATTTCATGAGCCAGTATATTCAAAAAATATTCATGTTTGCTGGAGAATGCATTTGTTTTTCTTGAATCGATATAAATAATCCCTCTGACTTCATCTTTTACTATTATAGGTATGCATATCATAGAAGTTGTTTTCTCGCCTTTTGGAATACTATATTTAAAATAAGAACTTTCGATATTACCAATGAAAAGTTTATTTTTTGTGGATAATATGTATTTTATGAGAGGCATCTCCCTTGTGAATTCTACCTCTCTGATCCTTTTCCCAAATCCGATCTCACTTTGCAGCCTGACTCTTTTTTCATCTATGAGGATTATGGCGCACCCATTACAGTTGATAACCTTGAAAACTTTCTCTACAATCAAATCGCAAACTTTCTCCAGATCCAGTTCGGATCCGATAGAACTAGCAATTCCAAAAATAGCTTTTAGAATTTTTAAATCAATACTCTCTTTGCTTTCCATTATTAATTTGAGACTTAAATATTTCTATATTTCGGAGTTCTTCTTTTATCTGCCTGGTATTTATATTTAGTACTATTATATATTAAAGAAAAGAAAACCTATGTAAATTATAACTAATATTTAATAAATTTATAATATGAGATGGAGTATTATTTAACAAATCTATAATACGATATGGAGTATTTTTGAACAACTAATAATTAAGCGGATCTTTTTTTTATTTTCTCAACTATAGCATTTGCAAACTCATTGGTGCCGACTGCAGTGGGGTCATCTCTGCGGGACTTCAAATCATATGTCACATATTTTCCCTCTCTGATATTTTCTGCAACAGCCGATTCAAGCATATCGGCATATTTTTTTTCTCCAATGTGCTTTAACATCATCACTGCCGAGAGCATCATTGCGGTAGGGTTTACCTTATTCAAGCCTTTATACTTCGGAGCACTGCCATGAGTGGGTTCAAACAAAGCAATATCCTTCCCAATATTTCCTCCAGGGGCCACGCCCAATCCCCCAATCAACCCGGCAGCAAGGTCAGAGATTATGTCTCCATATAAATTTGGCAGTACCAGGACATCATAAAGCCCGGGTTTCTGTACCAGCTGCATACTCATATTGTCTACGATTCTATCTTCAGATTCTATATCATCATACTCTGATGCAATCTTCCTGAAGACTTCCAGAAATAAACCATCGGAGTATTTCATTATATTTGCCTTATGCACTCCCGTAACCTTTTTTCTATTATTTTTACGTGCATACTCAAAAGCGAATCTGATTATATTTTCAGATCCCGTTATCGAAATCGGTTTAATACTTATTCCGCTGTCACTTCTAATCCGAATATCTTTCTTTTCTTTTATAAAATCGATAAGTTCTTCTGTATCTTTGCCATCTTTTTCAAACTCTATTCCCGCATACAAATCCTCTGTATTTTCCCTTATTATGACTAGATCGATATTACTGTATCTGCTTTTTACTCCCTCGTAACTCTTACATGGCCTGACACAGGCATAAAGTTCAAATAATTTTCTCATTGCGACATTTACGCTTCTGAATCCGGTTCCAATAGGGGTCGTAATGGGACCTTTTATTCCCACCCTGTTCTTCTTAAGTGAGTTAATAACACTGTCAGGAAGGACCGTTCCTTCCTTCTCGTAAACTTCGGCACCGGCATTTACGATATCCCATTTGATATCCACGCCCGTTGCTTCTACTGCTTTAACTGCAGCCTCACTTATTTCCGGTCCTATACCATCCCCCGGTATTAAAGTTATAACGTGTTTCATAGATTAAATCCCTTATTCTTAGTAATATGACTGGCAAGTCCGCCGTCATTTAAAATTTTTATCATCACTTCCGGTAAAGGATTGAACTGTAATTTCAAATTCCTGGTTTTATTATCGATTATTCCGTTTTTTAAATCGATTTCCAATATATCTCCTTCATCGATTTTATCGGTGTCGCAGATCAAAGCAGGAAGTCCCACATTAATACTGTTCCTGAAAAATATACGGGCAAAGGACTTGGCCAGAACCGCTCCAACGCCTGCCATTTTCATAATAAGGGGAGCATGTTCCCTACTTGATCCCAGCCCAAAGTTCCTGCCGCCAACAACAAAATCCCCCGGTTTTACCTTTCCGGCAAATTCCGGATCAGCATCTTCCAGGACATGTTTTGCAAGTTCGGGCAAATCGGACCTGAGGTGGAACAATCTTCCGGGAGCGATAAGATCAGTAGAGATATCATCACCAAATTTAAAACTTCTTCCTCTCAGAATCTCAGAGTTTTTCTTACCTTCAGACATTATAATAAAACCTCCCTTGGATCGGCTATATAACCTTTGACTGCACTCCATGCCGCAGTAGCAGGAGAACAAAGATAAATGAATGAGTTGGGGTTCCCCATTCTCCCCTTGAAATTCCTGTTCTGTGTCGAAAGACAGACTTCTCCGTCACCAAGTATTCCCTGATGTATTCCCACACACGGACCGCATCCCGGAGACTCGACAATCGCACCACTATCTATAAGTGTCTCCAGAATTCCAGTTCTTAATGTTTCCAGATATATGTCTTTTGAAGCCGGAATCACGATCAACCTGACCCCACTGGCTACCTTTTTATCCTTAAGAATATCTGCGGCTATTTTTAGATCACTCAATCTTCCATTTGTACAGGTTCCTATAAATACCTGGTTGACCATTATTTTTTCCAGATTATTTACCGGTAATGCATTATCAACGGTATGGGGCTGAGAAACCATTGGTTCTATTAACGAACAGTCAATATCCATTATTTTCTCATATTTTGCCTCTTTATCCGAAGATATTTCTCTGAAACAGTTTTCCCTTCCCTGGCTTTTAAGATATTCTTTCGTGATGCTGTCAGATGGAAATATACCCGTTTTTGCTCCGGCTTCTACTGCCATATTCGATATGGTAAATCTTTCGTCCATGCTTAATATACTTCCAACTTCACCACCGAACTCCAGAGCTTTATAAGTTGCACCGTCCGAAGTGATTTTCCCGATCAGATAAATGATCAAATCTTTTGCAAATACTCCTTTGTTGACTTTCCTTCCAAAATTTACCTTTATTGTTTCCGGAACCATTATCCATGTCCTGGCAAGCGCATAACCAACGGCGATATCCGTCGAGCCCATTCCTGTGGCAAATGCTCCCAGCGCTCCCGAGGTACATGTATGTGAATCTCCACCCAGAACAATATCACCGGGACATGTATAGGATTCCGCTAAAATCTGATGGCAGACTCCTTCCCCTGCATCACTTATCACCGATCCTGTCTGGCCTGCAAATTCTCTTAAAACAATATGTGAATTGGATAGTTCCTTTCTCGGACTGGGTGCCGCATGATCAATAAAGAAGATAGATTTTTCCGGATTCTCTACTCCGCTAAAACCCATTCTCTTGATCTGACTTACTGCCAGTGGTCCGGTTCCATCCTGAGACATGACCAAATCGACATTCACTACCGCAATATCACCGGCTTTAAGTTCTCTTCCGGCATGTTCACTTATTATTTTTTCTGAAATTGTTTTATCCAAAAAATACCTCCGTCCTAACTCTCGACTTCCTGCTCTTTCCTGCTTTTGTTCTTCTTGCTATATTCATTATAGATATACATAAGCTCTTTTTCAAAAAGAGGCCTTTTAAGATCTATGGACATAGCTCTTGCAAGGGTAAGTATTTCATTTGCCTGTTTATCGGTAAGCTCTATATCGAATTCCTTGAATTTATGAAGAATAGTATGAGATCCCGAATGTTTTCCTACAACCAGCTGCCTGGTCAAACCTACCTCACTGGGATTGAACACTTCATAATTCTTCGGATTCTTGATTACACCATCTGCATGGATTCCGGATTCATGAGCAAACACATTGGTCCCCACAATAGCTTTCCATACAGGGATAGCCCTGGATGAGGCTCTGGCCACATATTCGGCAATTTCCCTGAATTTTGATGTCTCTATTCCCAGTTCTATATCTTCAAGATATTTAAGAGCCATGACGATTTCTTCCATGGCAGCATTTCCGGTTCCTTCTCCCAGTCCTCCTACGCTGACTACAAGGCTTACTGCACTACCTCTTATAGCTGCTATTCCATTGGCAGTTGCCATTCCAAAGTCATTATGGTTATAGACCTCAAGAGGAAAATTTGTAGCATTCGAAATGGTACTGATATACAAAAAAGTCCTGAAAGGATCAAACTTGCTTACAGTATCACAGATCCTGAATCTATATGCGTCTTTTTTTTTGGCAATCGAGATCAGCTTTAATAGAAATCCGAGATCGGTACGGGTAGCGTCTTCGGCGCTTACAATAAAATTCAGGTTATTCTGTCTGGCAACTCTTATGGTCTCTTTCAACTTATTTATGACCCATGTTTTATTTTTTTTATACTTTTCCTTGAGGTGAATGTCAGAAGTAGAAATATTTATAATGACATTTTCGGCTCCGCACTGGACTGCATATTCTATATTTTCCGGTTCGGCTTCGCAATAAACAAATAGTTTTGAATTAAAACTGTCCTTTACTATCTCCTTGATTATTTCCCTTTCTGCAGCACCCAGCGAAGGAGTTCCTATCTCGATCTCGGGAATACCTATCTCATCAAGCATTTTGGCTATTCTGATTTTTTCATGTTTGGAAAAAACCACTCCGGCTGTCTGCTCGCCATTCCTTAAAGTAGTATCAATAATATTTACATATCTTTTACTTTTTGTTATTGCCATCACTTACCTTCCTTTTAGCCTCTTTACTTTTACCCGATCTGCCTTTATAAGATTTATAGGTATCTATGATTTCACTATCAAAAAGAGCTCTCTTGAAAGATATAGTTTTATCCCTTATGATTTCCGCTAATTCTTCCGCTTCTTTCCTTTTGATTTTAATACCCAGTAAACCCATCTTGTAAGTTATAGTGTTGACTCCCGAATATTTTCCCAGTATTACTTTTCTTTCAAGCCCTACATCATTTTCATTGAATAACTCGTATGTTTCAGGATTGGAAAGTATTCCCGAAGCTTTGCTTTCACTTTCATAAACGAACAAATTACTTCCTACGATCGGTTTCCATGTGGGCAGGATCCTGTCGGAAGCTCTTGCGACATATTCGGACAGTGTCCTGAAAAGAGTCGTATTGAATCCAAGGTCCACTCCCTCGATGTATTTTAGCGCCATTACCAATTCTTCAAATGCGGCATTCCCCGCTCTTTCTCCAAGTCCATTTATAGTAGTATTGACATAAATTGCTCCTGCCTTTATGCCGGCTATTGCATTGGCGATGGCCATTCCAAAATCATTGTGGGTGTGCATCTCTATATCCATTCCTATGATATCGATGATATTCTTTACCCTCATGAATGTCTCGAAAGGATCCAGTATCCCCAGTGTATCGCAATACCGGAGTCTATCTGCACCGGCATCTCTGGCCGTCCTCGCAAACTTGAGAAGAAATTCCATATCCGATCTGGAAGCATCTTCTGCATTTACCGATACATAAAGATTAAAACTCTTGGCATAATCTACGCTTGTTTTAACACTTTCCAGTACCCACTCCCTGCTTTTCCTGAGTTTTTGCTCAATATGTATATCGGACGAAGATATTGAAACCGCTACAGCATCTACGCCGCATTCGACTGAAGCATCTATGTCAGATTTGACTGCCCTGTTCCAGCCCAGTACACTGCAGCTAAGACCGAGCGATGCAATTTTTTTGATTGCCTCCTTTTCATCTCCGCCCATAGTCGGTATACCCGCCTCTATCTGGTGGACTCCCACTTTATCCAGCATTTTTGCTATATATATTTTTTCATCATTGGCAAAAACTACTCCCGCAGTCTGTTCACCGTCTCTTAATGTAGTATCATCGATTTTTATGTTCTTTAGATCGATTTCAGTTCCTGCTTTTTGTGAAAATTCCGTAAG
>DATBWH010000012.1:0-14105 GCA_036514895.1 Candidatus Humimicrobiaceae bacterium | reverse complement strand
ATTTAGTCCGGTACTTTTCAGGCACCTTGTTATAGCAGAGGTAAGGGTCGTCTTTCCATGGTCCACATGGCCTATTGTCCCTACGTTTATATGAGGCTTTGTTCTTTGAAATTTTTCTTTAGCCATAATATTTCCTTTCTTATATTGAGTTCTATATAATTGGTAGCGGTGATTGGATTTGAACCAATGACTCCACGGTTATGAACCGTGTGCTCTAACCGCTGAGCTACACCGCCTATAAAATTTCAAGATACAATATCAATAAGAGTAATTATAATTAATTTTTATTATTTTTAAAGTAAGGTTAAATTTTATTAAAGAAGATTTTATGTGTCAAATCAAGATTGGATCTTATTTAAAGTGAAAAATTGAATTTTTTATTTTTAATAAGTTTGGTACAGGCATCTACCACTTTAGGGTCATACAGTTTGCCTCTTCCCCTGTTAATCTCTTCAAGAGCTTTATTTATTCCAAGAGACGGCCTATATGGTCTGTGGGAAGCCATTGCTTCCACTACATCAGCCACTGCAAGTATTTTAGCTTCCGGGATTATATGCTTACCTTTTAAGCCGCCCGGATAACCCGAACCGTCAATTCTTTCATGATGCTGAAGCATAATATCAGCTATAGGCCAGGGGAATTCCACCCTGCTTATCATATCATGGCCCAGCTGCGCATGAGTCTTGATCATATCGTATTCTATTTCCGATAATCTTCCGGGCCTGGTCAAAATAGATGTGGGCAGATTTATTTTTCCTATGTCATGGATCAATGCAGCAATCTTTATACACTCTATTTTATCATTATCCAGACCCATCTCCTTTGCTATGGAAGTAGCAAGCGATGCCACTCTTTTTTGATGACCGGAAGTATAAGGGTCCCTGGTCTCTATTATAGAAGCCAGGGTACTGATGATATCATTTAAAGTTTTACGCAGCTTCTGATAGCTCTCGTTAAGCTTCTCCTCTGTTATTTTACGTTGAGTAATATCTCTTACAATTCCTTCATAATAAACAGGCTTCCCATTTCTATAGATCACCTTTGAGTTGATCTCTACCGTTATTATAGTTCCGTCCTTCTTCTTTAGCTGTGTCTCGAAAATCTTATCCCTCTTACTCGGTGCAGGTCTGTCTTCCCTTCTGACATATAATTGTGTGGGGATATCTATCGCAAGCAGTTCTTCCTTACAGTCATATCCAAGCATCCTTACAAGAGAAGGATTGGCATCTATATATTTTCCCTCAAATGTTGTACGGTATATACCATCAAGAGAATTCTCAAACAACGAACGGTAGCGTTCTTCGCTTTCTCTTATTTTCTTCTCGGCTTCTTTAAAATCAGTCACATCTACAAGCAATTCTCTTATCCCGACTATTTGACCCTCATTATTTAAAATATAATCGGGATAGGTTATAACAGGAAGGGTTGAGCCATCTTTTCTTTTTATAGTATAAATAGATCTTGACAGCTCTTTTCCTTTGAGGAGGCCGTTAAAATTGGACGCCAGCTTACACCTGTCTTCAGGGACAACTACCTGTTTTATATTTATTCCTTTATCTATTTCCTCTTTGGTATAACCGGTTTTCTCAAAAGCATTCTTATTGGCATAGACGATTTTACCTTCTCGATTTACTTCGACTATTATTTCATTTAATTTTTCTGCTAGTTCTCTATGCTTTTTATTGCTATTACTATTAAATATGGATTCTTCCGTTTCTAAAATTTTCAAGCCTTTAAAATTCTTTCTGACATCTTTGAGGCCGGTTGATTTTAAATTCTCCAATTCAATACACTTTCTATACATTCTTCCTGAACAAATATTTATACTAATATTATATAATAGTTTATTTATTATATAATACAATAATTATCAATTCAAGATTATATATATATAAATTAAAATTAATAAATGTTTCAAAAAAATAATTATCTTTAAGTGATCATAAAGCTACAAAGAAAAAATACTTCTGAGAATTATTCAAAGCAAACAAATCTTAAAAATCTGGGGAATTTGAATCATAAAACAGATAAGAAAAAAAGAATTATAATAGGCGGCTTTTTATCATGGAGCCCGCGATCGGACTTGAACCGATGACCTTTTCCTTACCGAGGAAATGCTCTACCATCTGAGCTACACGGGCAATTATCACTACCTTGGATATTTCTATAAGGTAATTTTAAGCATCTTATTTATGGTGGAGGGGAGAGGGTTCGAACCTCTGTAGGCATACGCCGGCAGATTTACAGTCTGCTCCCTTTAACCACTCGGGCACCCCTCCGTCCTGGAGCCGGCGATCCGACTTGAACGGACAACCTGCTGATTACAAATCAGCTGCTCTGCCAATTGAGCTACACCGGCAAACTAATTTTGCCTAATAATTATTATCATACGATTAAATAATGTCAAGGCGTAATAATACCGGTAATCAAATAAATCGGAGTGATTTTATTAAGAATCCTTTAACTTTTCAACAGCTAATTTTATAGCTCCTTCTACAGGATTTTTTATCATGGGTATAAAGTTGACTTTTGGAAAGTCTTCTTTTACCCTTCTCATTAAAATGTTTTTAAAATATTCTTTGCAGTTAAACAAACTTCCCGCAAAAATAAGATCGAAATCCTTACTGGTAAAGCCGAGTTTATCCGCAACAGTGATTACGGAAACAGCTGCTTCGCATGCTTCCTCAGCCAGTATATTTATACTTACCTCGTCCCCCATTTTGGCGGTTTTGCAAACTCCTTTTGCAAGTGTTCCGATCATGACTTTCGAAAACGGCCCGTCATATGCCCATCTGACTAAATCCAGGACCTTTTTTAAATTCAATTCTTCCAGTATTGTTTTTGA
The DNA here is from genome assembly GCA_036514895.1 of Candidatus Humimicrobiaceae bacterium. Classification (GTDB taxonomy): domain Bacteria; phylum Actinomycetota; class Humimicrobiia; order Humimicrobiales; family Humimicrobiaceae; genus Hydromicrobium. The sequence goes on along the minus strand of DATBWH010000012.1, from coordinate 11,260 downwards.
GAGCATAGTTTTTTTGCCTCTACCGTCGTAAGCTCTCATAACTGCCTTCAATGCTTTAAGACCTATTGAATACCCGCTGCCCTCATCCGCAAGGATATAATCCCAGCCGCTTGCCCTTACCTTTTTACCATCTTCATTGATACCCAGACAATTTGAACCCGTCCCGGCAATGATTATTATTTTATTTTTCTTTTCACTCCCTACTTCGATCCCAATTCTGGTATCATTACAAATAATGGTTCTCTTTGGATCAAGATGGCTGCCAAGTTTATTATTAAATACGATTTCTGTGTAGGTTTTACAATCTTCCTCTGCATCATTTCCTGCAAAACCAAAACAAGAACTTATAAAGTAAACATCTTTGGATGTTTTTAAATTTTTAATTGCATTAAATACTGCTTTATTGAGATTTTCTATTGCTCTGCTCGTTCCCACACTTTTATAGCTGCTTGCACCAGAAACTACCTGAGTAACTGCTTTTCCTCTCACATCGGCAATTTGAACAGTAGTTTTTGTTCCACCTCCGTCGACACCCAGAATACATTTCATCGAAAAAAATTCTCCCCTCAAAATCGTTATTTTACTCTCAATATTTCACTTTCAATCACTCTTCATAAAAAATAACTTTTATAAGTCAAAGTTATCGTAAGTACAAGTTTAATACATCTTATATGCAAAACTGACTTTAAGAAAATAATAAATAACATATTTCCACAAATGACAATATTAACAAAAACTTCTAAAAGTTTGTAGTAATAATTACTAAAATATTTCTTTTTTGTTAAGTCTAATTCTTCTGTATTAAAATAATCCTTCAATTACCTTTTGTTTAAGAGAATGTTACTTTTAAAAAAAATAAATTCAAATATAATTATGAGTATAATGATCACCTTGATCCATGAGGTCCTTGGTCAGGTAGTGGCATTTCAGGAGGCTAATTATGGGATCAGTCGAGAATATCAGAGAAAGCGTAGCTGCAGGCACTTTTTATCCCGGTAATGCAGATGTTCTTCGCAGGCAAATAAATGATTTTCTTTTAAATGCAAAATCGGAAGATATAAAAAACATCAAATCGATCATATGTCCCCACGCCGGATATATTTATTCAGGCCAGGTCGCTGCATACTCCTACAAACAGATAAAAGGGAGAACATTCGATAGTATCTTTATAATAGCACCTTCTCATGCGGAATATTTTGATTTTGTTTCTATTTTTAACGGAGATGCTTACAGAACCCCCCTGGGTCTTGTATATGTTGATAAAGAAAGGTCCAGGATCCTTGCAGATAAAAACCCCCGGATAGAACTATCAAAGTATGGCCATAGAAGTGAGCACAGTCTTGAGGTGCAGCTTCCTTTTCTGCAGGTTTTATTTGAAAATATAAAAATAGTGCCTATAGTAATGGGACAGCAAAACAGCCAGAATATTAAAGAACTGGGCAGTGCCATAGGAAATCTCTTTAAGAACGACAATATCCTGATCATTGCAAGTACCGACCTATCTCATTATTATCCTTATGATACCGCTTTGGTTTTGGACGGAAAAATAAAAGACCTGGTAAACAATTTTGATTCCGAAGATATTATGTCCAATTTTCTCAATAATGATGTTGAAATGTGCGGCGGCGGTCCTGTGATTTCTGCTATGATCGCCTCTAAAAATTTAGGGGCAGACTCCTCCAGAATTTTAAGTTATAAGAATTCCGGAGATGTTACAGGCGATAGAAGCGCGGTAGTTGGTTACCTCTCGGCCGTCTTTTATAAAAAATGAATTTCTCTGGTTTTAATAATATCATTTAAAAAAGGTGAAAAATATGGATGAGATCGAACTAACTATGGAGCACAAAAAGATACTTTTAAAAATAGCACGGGAATCGATTACAAATACGATCCACTTTGGAACCGTTCCCGAATACAGAATAAACGATGCGGTATTAAACACTAAGTGTGGTGCTTTCGTAACCCTTCACATCGGCGGCAATTTAAGAGGGTGTATAGGCAATATAACTGCTGACACCCCATTATGGGAGACTATTCGGAATATGGCCATCGAATCAGCAATGAGAGATCCGAGATTTCCATCGGTTTCCTTAAATGAGCTGGAAGACATCGATATTGAAATTTCCGTTCTTTCTCCATTAAAGAAAATAAAAAACCTGGAAGAAATAAAAGTAGGAAAGCATGGATTATTTATAAAGAAAGGTTTTTATCAGGGTTTACTTCTGCCTCAGGTTGCAACGGATTATAAGTGGAACAAGGTTCAATTTCTGGAACAGACCTGTTTTAAGGCTGGTTTAAATAAAGACTGCTATAAGCAGGTATCTACGGAAATTTATATTTTTTCTGCCATAGTATTCGGAGAAAAGGAACCGGAAAACGGTTAAATAAATAAATCTACAATATCCTGGTTTAATTTACTCACGATTATACCAATCAAACCGGGTCCTGTATGTGCTCCAATAACCGGGGTGCATTCGGTAATCATTATATCAATACAGTTCAGTGAAGACTGGATCTTTCTCATGATATTTTTGGATTCCTGAAGGGAAAGTGTATGGATGATCGATACTATTACCCATTTCTCTTTTTTAAAATCTCTTATCACTCTTCTGGTTATTTCCTTAAGCGATCCAAATCTGGTAACCGTGATTCCGATCATTTCCACTATTCCGTTTTTTATTCCCAGCAGAGGTTTTATCTTTAAAATCCTTGATATCAGGCTTGCAACCGCAGGAACCCTGCCGCTTCTTCTTAAATATTTTAAAGTATCGATGGTTCCATACAATCTGACATTGTTCCTTAAGAAATCGAGGTAATATAAAATTTTCTCATAGGAATGTTTTTTTGTGATAGCTTTTGCCGCTGTCAAAACCATAAAACCCGTACCCATGGAACCGGACAGCGAATCGAATATCTTTATTCTTTTTTCGGCTTTAAGCAAGCCTCTTGCGATCCTTGCCGACTTTATGACTGCGGATAATTTGGAACTTATATGAATGGAAAATATCTTTTTGTATTCCTTCAGCAGTTTTTCATAAACCTGTACAAAATCATAGGGTGAGGGAGAAGAAGAAGTAAATATTACTTTCTTTCTCTTCTGAAGAGTATAAATCTGGTTAGAGCTGATATTTACACCATCTTTAAATTCTCTGCCGTCATAATGTATGTAAATAGGAATAACATTTATATTATACTTTTCTGCAATCTCTCTGGTTATATCAGAGGCACTGTCAGTCACCACAGCATATTCTTTAGATATTTCCTGATTCTTATCCATTATATGACTTTCTTATATCATTTTTTTTTATTGTATATAAGCTACATTTCAAAATCATATACTGTTTTAAGCAACAGTAAGAAATGATGATATTGTTTCATAGATTTTATAACAGTCACATTCGACTGGCAATAAAGATTTAAAAATTCTCATCCGGTAAGTAGAGACTATCTTATGCTGCCGGCGAAAATAGAATTTAGAAGCACTGTTCTTTCCTCGGGAGTAGTGAGTCTCAGCTGGCTGAGGTTTTCAAGCATTGTAGTTATAAGTATTGTATTTATATGCCTTCCCTCATAAAATATATGCTTTGCAATGATTCCCTGTTTTAACCCTAAAATATCACGCATATTATAAAACAAATTACCCAATCCGTAATTGATGAAACCATCACCGGCAAGTTCGACTCCCATTGGGTAATGAGATTGGCTTCCGCTTACAATATCAGCCCCGGCGCCGATAATCCTTTGAAAATCCCTGACCTGGCTTTCAGTGGGACCATAACTTTCCGTTTCCTGGTATTGAAAGGTAAAAATAACAATATATCCTGCGTCTTTCAGCTCTTTGATTATGCCTTCCACCTTTGCAAAATCTTTTTCTCCTTCTACCTCATCCCATATATTCCACCTCGCTGCCCCCGGTGAATCTTCTCTTGCCCATTCATTTGCATTGGCCAGACCATAAGAATTGACACCCAGAAATGCAATCTTATTGCCATTTACTTCAAAGAATACAGGCTTATAAGAATCTTCCAGGTTTCTGCCCCCGCCAAAATAAGGCCATCCTAAGCTGTCGTATATATCCAGAGTGTAAAGCATCCATTCGGGTCCATAATCATTCATATGATTTCCGGTGAGTTCTATTACATCCGTTCCAACATACTTTAGCAGTTCTATATATTCAGGAGCACTGCACAGCAGAGGGAACCTATTTTCCGAACTGCAGTCTTCCACAAAGCATATTTCATTACTAATATGTGTTATATCCGCATCAAGCAGCACATCTACGATTTTTTCGGCAGGATAAAGGACCCCAAGCTCGTCCATTCTTCTGCCAATCGTCTTTCCACGTGCAAGTGCCGTAACCCCTGTCATGAGAACAGAAGCCATTTTCTCTACATCCCTGTTTGTAATGGTAATTCCGGCAAGACTCCCGGCAATTTTATTTTCAAATTCCGGATTACTGATCCCCACGCTTATTCCTAAAGTCAATCCATAACTGGCTGTATCCAGTTCCTTATCAAAAACAGACATATTATCCAGATTTAAAACCTTATATTTTTTTTCTACAGCATCGAATGGTATAATCGAAAAACTATTATTATTTTCGATACTTGCCTGGAGATCCTCTTCGGTTACTATTTTTATATTTTTGTTACCGCTCTCGCCCAGAATAACTTTTAGTGCCTCAAAAATCTTTTCGGTCAAAATTAGTTGTGTTTCGGATCCGTCTGTCGATATATAACTTAGAACTTCTTTATTTCCTGTCCAGAATTCTTTTATATTTTCGAAGGATATATCATCGAAATTTCTGAAAAACGAGACCACCGGCACAAGCATCCAGGTCGCTGCAAAATTTTCCGGATTGGAATCTTCCAGTTTGTTGTCTATTTCTATCCATACATCAGCATCGTCTTTGATTTCTACAACTGTTATCCTATCAAAAACTTTATATAATTCGTTTTTAATTTGCACTAATAAATATTGCGGAACAAGATTGCTCTCCCATAGCTTAATTACAGTTATTTCTTCAATAGTTTGTTCTTCGTCCGTTTCCTCTTGCTGGCTATCTCCCTCCTCAGTGATTCCGGTTTCTTCAGTTTCTGTGACATCCTGGCTGTCCGACCCTGAAGTCTTGCATGAGACAGAGGTAAATATAAGCATTAATATTAAAAATAACGCAGATATATGGATAAGTAAATTTTTATTTTTCATTTTTTTTGTAAGATTAATTGATATTAAATATCATTTTATATTTTTATATGTAAAATTTAAAGTGATAAAAATATCATTAATTTTAGCCAAAAAGTGTTATAATGGCTTGCAAAAAACATTCAAACATAGGATTTATTCAGCAAATTTAAGGGAGGAAAAAATATGCTTTCAAGAAAAGATGTCGACATAAAAGGCACAAAAAATATTACTGTAATTGCCGAGGGAGTTAAAGTAGAAGGAAAGATCAACTGCCCCGGTTCGCTAAGAATCGATGGTATGGTAACAGGAGAGATCACAGCTGAAAAAGATATCACAATCGGAAAAGAAGGAAAAGTAGAAGCCAACGTCAGAACAAAAGATGCCGTTGTAGCTGGTTCATATAAAGGAGATATGATAGCATCCGGGGAAGTTGAAATCACTCCAACCGGAAAATTTATGGGGAATCTGACTCAGAAAGATGCTCTCCTCACTATAGCCAAAGGGGGACTATTCAGAGGAGAAAGTCTTATCGGAGCAAGCGCCGAAATCTTTAAACCAAAGGACGAAAAAAAAGATCTTGAAAATATAGACCTGAAAATCAAGAAGATTTAACTTCCGGTAAGCTCGATATTCCCCCAGACACCAAGTTTATCGTCTTTGACAACCAGAATTCCGGTTATGTCTTTTATATTTTTATAGTCGGTTACCGTCTTATTGATATCTGCGGGGGTATTGATTCTATTTGCAATCGATGTAGCCGCACCATCCGCGCTGACCGTCGACCTTGCCAGGACGACCACAAGATCACTACAGCCCATGCTGAGAGAATGACCAAAAATACCTGATGAAGAACAAATACCACATGGTGTATCGCCGGCTTTTATTTTTAAACATATCTTATCAGCAAAATATTTATTCTTTAGATAAATACCAATATCTACATCCTTGTTGCTTTTTATGAAAATATCACCTCCATTTTCTATTATCAATCGTCTGCAATGACGATCCAGACCGGAAGCAATATAGTCGCATACCGCACCGGCGACAGTAGCCATCGGGCCCACATTAAAAATAGCAGCTTTCCGGCACATCCTTTTTATTATGGACGGATAGTATTCTTTTATTTCCAGGGGTACCAGGCTTTTTTCAAAAACAGGTTCTTTCTTTATACAGGATTCGAGAAAATCGTAAATTTCTTTGATTAGTTTCTCAAGCCTTAAGCTTATGTCTTTATTGCAGCTGACCAGGAGATCACTATATTTATATACAATCCTCCAATTATATCTCTCTTTATATTTTACCCGGTTTCTGTATATGCTTTTATCCAGGTCGAGCTTGCCGGCAAATAGTTTTTCGATGCTTATTTCGTATCTGTTCACTTCTATATCGGAATTATGTTCCATCTCTTTTGACTTATTTCCTGCCAAAACTGCCGTAATATAAAAAAACCAGAAAAATAATTACCATATAAATAGCAGCTGTAACAATCAACATGATCCAATTGATAGAATTGAATATGTACATCGTAAGGATAAGAACCGGTACCAGGAAGATAGTTGCTACGATGCTTAGGATAAGCGGATTTCTAAATCTGGGTTTCATTATTGTTATGATTACCTTTCCAAAACTATTGGCTTAAAAAAACAGAATTCTTTTACCCTTTCGAAAAACTGTTTTAGTAGCCTTTTTTAAAATAACCCATCTTGAAAAATTATATTATATAGACATATAAAAATCTAATCCCGGACCAGCTGATTATTGGAAAAATATTGATATTAGAGTATCATAATTTACTAATTTAAAATCAGGAACTTAAAATGTCATGGCAAAAACAATTGAAGAAATAAATGAAAAAATAAGAAACGGAAAAGTTGTAGTATTAAACGCCGAAGAAATAATAGATTATGCAGAGAAAAAGGGTGTAAAAAGAACAGCAAAAGAAGTCGACGTAGTAACCACGGCAACATTTGGTCCTATGTGTTCCTCGGGAGCATTTTTAAATTTTGGTCATTCGGATCCTCCGATAAAAATGACCAGAATACTACTAAATGACGTTCCTGCATACGCCGGAATAGCTGCCGTTGATGCATATATCGGTGCCACTGAACTTTCGGAAACAGAAGGGTTAAGTTACGGCGGGGCACATGTGATCGAAGATTTGATATCAGGGAAACCTGTAAAGCTAAGAGCAACCTCGCATGGCACAGATTGTTACCCCAGAAGAGAGATTGAAACTTATATAACAATAGATACTATAAACCAGGCCTATTTTTTCAATCCCAGAAATGCTTACCAGAATTATACAGCTGCCACCAATTCTTCCAACAGGACCATTTATACATATATGGGGAAATTACTGCCAAATTTAGGTAATGTTACATACTGCAGTGCAGGTCAACTCAGCCCGCTTCTGAATGACCCGTATTACAGGACCATCGGGATAGGTACAAGGATCTTCCTGGCAGGAGGTCAGGGATATGTTTCCTGGTACGGTACGCAGCATCATCCCGGTAAAGAGAGATTGCCAAATGGCACACCATGCGGCCCTGCAGGTACTCTTGCCGTTATAGGTAATTTAAAAGGAATGTCACCCGAATACCTTAAGGCATGTATTTTCCAGGGTTATGGGGTCAGCATATTTATAGGTATTGGTATCCCAATCCCGGTAATCGATGAAGAGATGGTAGAATTTCTAAAAATCAAAGACGAAGATATATATACCGAGATTTTTGATTATTCCGTTCAAAGAAGAAACAGGCCTTCTTACGGAAGAGTAAATTACCGCGAGCTTAGAAGCGGAAAAATAAAGATCAAGGGCAAATCCGTTCAGACAGGGTCGATTTCCAGTTATTTTAAGGCACTTGAGATATCGAATGTTTTAAAAAAAGAAATAAAGCAAGGCAAGTTCTATTTGACCAACTATGTTGCTCCGCTGCCTGCAGAAGAAAAATATAACACGCTTGATATACTCAGCAAGGAGGAACTCTGATGATAAGACGAAAACTGGTTCTTAGTTTTCCGGAAAACATAGTAACCAGTCCAATCACATATAAGCTTGTAAAAGAATTTAACCTGGAATTTAATATACTAAGAGCCGAAATAACTCCTGATATGGAAGGAAAAATGCTTATAGAGCTCAGGGGCGATAAGGCCCTGATCGATGACGCAGTCAAGTATCTTACCGATACGGGTATTTCAGTTCAGGAAGCCGCAAAGGACATTATTATTAGTAAAGACAGGTGTATAGATTGTGGGGTGTGCACTTCGATTTGTATCACTCAGGCTCTAACTCTTGATAGCAATAGTCACAAATTAAAATTCAATAAAGATAAATGCATTCTGTGCGAACTATGTCTGGACTGCTGCCCTGTTTCTGCAATCAAGGTGCATATTTAAACCTTACTTAGATATAAAACGATTATTTTACCAGTAATAATCCAGTGCTTTCAAATACTTAATAAAGAAATAAAAAATTACACTATGTATTGTTATTTAACCTTCGTATATTTCAAATTCATCCTTGGATGCCCCGCATTCGGGACATACCCAATCATCCGGCAAATCCTCGAATCTTGTACCGGGTTTTATATTATTTTCAGGATCGCCCTTTGCGGGATCATAAATATAACCACAAACCTGACATTCCCACTTTTCCATTCCAATCCTCCATGCCTTTTAAATTATTATAATAATGCAGATTGACTCTCTATGTCCTAATATAATGTATCAAACCTTTTGATGACTTTGTAGTATAATAATATGGTAAAAATATTTTTAATACAACTAAAATAGATAAATCGAACGGAGGTTAAAATGTCAGTATTTTCGCTAGCGGCAATAGTATTAGGCTCAGTCCTTCTCTTAATATTATTGCTGTCTTCTGTCAAGATTTTGAGAGAATACGAGAGGGGTGTAATATTTAGATTCGGCAGGTTAAAGGCAACAAGGGGACCAGGTATCATTGTGATAATTCCTTTTGCGGATAAGATGGTCAAGGTTGATTTAAGAACCGTTACCATGGATGTGCCGCCTCAGGATGTAATCACCAGAGATAATGTGCCGGTAAAAGTAAATGCAGTAGTATATTTCAGAGTAATGGATCCCGCAAAAAGCGTAGTAAGTATCGAAAAGTATATACTGGCTACATCACAAATAGCCCAGACCACGCTGCGAAGCACACTGGGACAGGCAGAATTAGACGATCTGCTTGCAAGAAGGGATAAAATCAATCAGGAACTTCAAAAAATAATAGATGAACAGACAGATCCATGGGGAATTAAAGTTTCGATAGTTGAAATCAAAGATGTCGAGTTGCCGCAAACTATTCAGAGAGCATTTGCCAAACAGGCTGAAGCCGAAAGAGAAAGAAGAGCAAAAATAATAAATGCCGAGGGAGAATTTCAGGCTTCCGAAAAATTATCGGATGCAGCAAGGGTACTCAGCAAATACCCGGTCTCTGTCCAGCTAAGATTCCTCCAGACTCTTAAGGAAATAGCAACAGAGCAAAACTCGACTATCGTATTTCCCGTTCCAATTGATCTCATAGAAGCATTCATAGGTAGACTGGGTAAAAAATAAAGGCGATAAATAATTTGTTTGGGAAAAAAATTCTAAACAACTGCCCGATAAGAAAAATTTCCGGTAAAAAAACAACCTTAAGGGTACTCAGTAAAAAGGACCTGGGGAAATCTTTGATATGGTTAAAGGACCCTTCCGTAAATATGTTCCTTAGTCACAGCTTTGATGATTATACCCAGGAACAGGAAATCAAATGGTTCGAATTTATTCAAAATTCCAATAATGATGTCGTCTTTGCTATTGAAGATATAAATACAAATCTTTATATAGGTAATTGTGCCCTGCATAAAATCGACTGGGAAAATGAAAACTGTGAGATGGGTATAGTGATCGGCGAAAAAGATTATTGGAATAAGGGTTATGGTTCAGACGCAGTAAGAAATGTCGTAAATTTTGCGATGTTTGTTCTTAATCTCAATAGCATAAAATTAGAAGTTTATAAATATAACCGCCGTGCGATAAATGTATATAAAAAAAGTGGTTTTAAACTGATTAAAATCGAAAAGAAAAGCCATTTTTATAACGGAAAATATTGGGATACATTAATAATGGAACTAAAAAAATCTGATTTAGACAGCTGATTTTTTTATCTCTCTTATTATCCGCTTTCTCATCAAATAAAATCTAAAAAAATAATATATACATTAATTATACATAAATATTGAATATTATTATTATACTTATATTAAGTATTATAGCTTTTATTTTTAATAATGAATTTTTATGCTAATATCTTCACATTCATTATAAAAGTATAAAGAATGTATACATACAGAAAAAAATATAGACTTGATCCCGGGTCGATATTTTTTATAATCTTATTTGTATTAACAATAATAGGCATGGGTTACCTTATTTATTTAGATAAGGGAAAATTCTGGGATCTACTGCCATTTGTCAGCATACCTGCAATAATAATAAGCCTCGTACTCATAATATTCAATTTCATAAGAAGGACCAGAGGCAGTACCTTTTTTATTTTTTTCTTTATATTTTTTGTTACGGGATTGGTCCTATCGAATGTTTTCGGCCCAACCGCTCTGAGCTATAAAGCAGAAAAAAGTCTTAACGATAAAAATTATGAAGAGTCAATAGGCTATTATAAAACACTGCTGGATAACTACCCTAACAGCAGGCTGTCAGCTAATGCGCTTAAAGATATTTCATTTGCCTACTATTCAAACAATGATTACCTGGAGGCAATCGATAGTTTTAAAAAAGCCATAGATTCGGAAATTTTTACTGACGGGAATCTTGAGATAAAGAATGTCCTGGTTGAGTGCCATATAAAACTGGCACAGGATTATTATGGAAAAAAAGAATATGAGAAATCTGCTGAAAGCTATCTTGATGCTGTGGAGATACTTGAAGAAATCAAAATAAACTTCCCTGCCACTAATGATGCTTTTGTAGCCATATATAAAATACCGGAATATTTGTATAATGCTGCGCTGAATTTTAATAGAGCCCAGGACTGGGATAAATCTATAGAAGC
>DATBWH010000011.1:0-7154 GCA_036514895.1 Candidatus Humimicrobiaceae bacterium | reverse complement strand
GCTGGATATAAACTCCGGACTAAGCAAACTCATACCTGCCGGAGAAAATTATTCACACCTTGAAGGAAATTCCGATTCTCATATAAAATCCACCCTGGTAGGGTCGTCTTTAAATGTTATTATCGAAGGGGGCAGATTGGTACTTGGAACCTGGCAGGGCATATATTTTTGTGAATACGATGGCCCCAGAAATAGAAATCTTTATATAAAATTAATCGAAGGTTAAACCATAATAAAAGATAAAAAACAAAATATGACTTTATTTGAAAAATCTAAAGTCATACAGCAATCCGATAAATCCGGGGTTCCTCTTGCTGACAGGATGAGACCCCATACTCTGGACGAATTCGTCGGACAGGAACATCTTGTGGGACAGGGTAAAGTTTTAAGAGAAATCATTGAAAACGATAAGCTTTACTCAATAATATTCTGGGGTCCTCCGGGGTCCGGAAAAACCACCCTGGCAAAAATCATTGCCGGGAGGACCAAAAGCAGGTTCATCTCCTTTTCAGCGGTGACTGCGGGAATAAAGCAGATAAAAGAAATAATGGAAGTTGCCAAATATAATAAGAGGGAACACAATATAAAAACCATATTATTTATAGATGAGATCCACCGCTTTAACAAAGCACAGCAGGACGCGTTCCTTCCTTTCGTCGAGGATGGTACCATAATCTTAATGGGAGCAACCACCGAGAATCCTTCTTTTGAAGTAAATTCCGCACTTCTTTCAAGGACCAAGACATTTTTGCTTTATAAGCTTTCCGATAAGGACATAAAAACTCTTATAAAGAGAGCCCTGGGCGACAAGGAAAGAGGATTGGGAAAATACAATATAAAAATAAGCGAGGATACTATTGATTTTATTGCCAGCTCATCGGACGGCGATTCGAGGATTGCCTACAACATACTCGAACTTGCGGTAAACACCTTTTCGTTGGAAAAAAGTCTGAAGGTCATGGAAATAAACACTCCCTTGATCGAAAATATAATACAGAGAAAGGCACTGCTCTATGATAAAAGCGGTGAAGAACATTTCAATCTTATTTCGGCACTTCATAAGAGCTTAAGGGACAGTGACCCCGATGGTGCGGTCTACTGGACAGTCAGGATGATCGAAGGCGGAGAGGATCCGCTATATATCATAAGGAGAATGGTCAGATTCGCTTCGGAAGATGTTGGACTTGCGGATCCGGCTGCACTGCAGGTGGCAATTTCAGCCAAGCAGAGTTTTGAATTCATAGGACCTCCGGAGGGATATCTTGCCATAATAGAAGCAGTGATCTACCTCGCACTGGCTCCAAAAAGTAATTCCCTTTACAGGACTTACAGCAGGGTAAAATCGGATGTGGAGCAGTTTGGGTCCCTTCCGGTTCCCTATCATATTAGAAATGCTCCTACCAACCTTATGAAGGATCTCGGATACGGCAAGGGGTATAAATATGCCCATAATTACAGTGATGCAGTTGTCGATCAGACACACCTTCCGGATAAACTTCTTGAAAAGAAATATTACAACCCCACAGGCAGAGGATTCGAGAAAGAACTGGCCGAAAGATTAAAAGCAATCGAAATATTAAAGAAAAAGAATAAATAATATCCTATCTTTTATTTCGATAGGCCAAAGCTGCTGTGCAGTGCCTTTACAGCTTCCTTTATTTCTCCCCTCTTTATCACGCAGGAGATCCTTATGGGAGAGGTGCTGATCATTTCGATATTTATTCCTTTATCCGCCAGGATTTTAAACATTTTTGCCGCTACACCGGGATGTGTCTGCATTCCGGCACCAATGATGGAAACCTTGGCAATATCATTATCTATTTCGACCCGCACATTTTCTATTTTACTTAAGACTTTCTCTGCCAGAGACACATTTTCATTCTTTACGGTAAAGGAGATAACGGCAAAGTTTTTCTCACTGACATTTTGTACGATCAAATCAACGTTGATATTTTCTTTTGCCAGTCTTCCAAAAAGATCAGCAGCAACACCCGGCTTATCTTCAAGGCCAAAAATGGATACTTTAGCCTCCCCCACATCATAAGTCACACCGGTAATAAACGGCCTTTCCATTCTATTGTCTTTTTTATAATTATCCATAACCCATGTCCCCTCTATATCATTAAAACTTGACCTGATATGTAACACTACATTATGTTTTTTTGCAAATTCTACCGCTCTTAAGTGGAGGACCCTGGCACCGCAGGAGGCGAGTTCCAGCATCTCGTCATATGAGATCGCATCAAGTTTGGCGGCCTCGCAAACTACATTGGGATCAGTTGAAAAAACCCCATCCACGTCGGTATATATCTCGCAGTATTTTGCCTTCAGCGCCGAAGCCAGAGCGACTGCAGTGGTGTCCGAACCGCCCCTTCCAAGTGTCGTTATATCACCGCGCATATTAATGCCCTGAAAGCCTGCAACAATGACTATCCTTCCTTTTTTTAATTCCTTCAGTATCCTATCGGTCTTGATATATAAGATTTTGGCATTCGAATAAACATCATCTGTTACGATCCCTGCCTGTCCGCCTGTAAGAGATATGCAGTCATAACCTTTTTCCTTAATGGCCATGGCCAGAAGAGCACCTGATACCCGTTCTCCTGTTGACATAAGCATATCCATCTCCCGCCTTGACGGATCGGAAGATATTACTCCCGCAAGCTCTATCAATTTGTCGGTAGTATCTCCCATTGCTGAAACGGCAGCTACCACTTTGTTTCCCCCAAGGCTGGCGCTTATAATCTTATCGGCAACCTTCTTTATTCTATCTGCGTCTCCGACAGAAGTTCCTCCAAACTTAAGTATTATTATGTTTCTTTTACCTCTCATCTTTAATCCGTTAACTCCTATTTAAATGTAATTCAGCTCTAAAACTTATTTTATTTTGCTTCGGCCATAACCCTGTATTTTTCATATTTGTCCTTCGCTTCTTCTTCCGCTTTACCAAACAGATCCTTTGCTATCTCCGGAAAAGTCTTGGTAAGAGATGCATATCTTATTTCACCCATCAGGAATTCCCTGAATGATTCCGTGGGTTCCTTAGAATCCAGTATGAACGGATTAGCACCTTCCTTCTTCAGTTCCGGATTATAGCGGTACAGATGCCAGTATCCTGCATCCACTGCCTTCTTTTCCCGCTCAATCGAGCAACCCATTCCGGCATAAATACCATGATTGATACATGGAGAATACGCTATTATTATTGACGGTCCATTATATTTTTCGGCTTCAAGAAATGCTGTAAGTGTCTGTTTATAGTTTGCACCCATCGCAATCTGGGTCACATAAACATAGCCGTAGGTTATTGCCATGAGCCCCAGGTCCTTTTTCTTGACTTTTTTGCCTGAAGCCGCAAATTTTGCAACCGCTCCGAGTGGAGTCGACTTCGAAGACTGGCCCCCCGTATTGGAATATACTTCGGTATCGAATACAAGTATATTTATGTTTTCTCCTGATGCCAGCACATGATCGAGGCCCCCATATCCTATATCGTAAGCCCAGCCATCACCGCCAAACGCCCATATCGATTTCTTGATAAAATAATCTTTAAGTTCCAGTATTTTATCCTTAAGATCATTTGCCTTTTTATCTCCCAGGTCCTTTTCGAATAATTTTAGAATTTTTGCGGTTGACTGCCTGTTTAATTCCAGATTTTCTTTTCCGCTTATCCATTCAAGAGCCGCTTCCTTCACCGCAGGATCTATATTCATCCCGGATAACTGCTTCATATAATCTTCTATTCTATTTCTCATCTGCTTTACTGCCAGAACCATCCCGTATCCATATTCGGCATTATCTTCAAAAAGTGAATTTGCCCAGGCCGGTCCTTTCCCCTTTGCATTAACCGTATAAGGAGCCGAAGGAGCCGAACCGCCCCAGATAGATGAACATCCTGTTGCATTGGCAATAAGCATTCTGTCACCAAATAGCTGAGTCGCCAGCTTTGGATAAGAAGTTTCGCCGCATCCGCCGCATGCCCCGGAAAACTCGAATAATGGTTTTCTGAACTGACTTCCCTTTACCGTATCTGCAGGTACAACATCTTCTTTAAACGGAATCTTAGCAGCAAAATCCCAGTTTTCGATCTGTATCTCTTGTGAATCCAGAGGTTTCATGACCAGCGCTTTCTCCTTAGCCGGACAGATATTCGCACAATTTCCGCATCCGGTACAATCAAGTATGCTTACCTGCATCCTGTATGCAAACTGATCCAGGCCCTTTCCTTTTGCCCTTATGGTCTCGAATTTTTCAGGAGCATTCTTCATTTCATCATCCGTAAGCAGAACAGGTCTTATGACTGCATGAGGACAAATATAGGAGCACTGATTGCATTGTATGCAATTTTCTTTCAGCCACTGCGGCACATTTACCGCTATGCCCCTTTTCTCGTATGCTGCAGTCCCCATAGGAAATGTCCCATCCTCGACCCCTGTAAAAGCACTTACCGGAATACTGTCGCCTTCCTGCCTGTTTATTACTCTTAGAATATTTTCTATGAAATCAGGTTCCTGTGCTTTCTTTATATCCTTTACTTCAACGGCATCTTTCCACGTTTGCGGAATTTCTACTTTCTTCAGTGATTCTATGCCTCTATCCACTGCCTGATAGTTCATCTGGACAATTTTTTCTCCTTTTGCCCCATAAGTCTGCATTATGGCTTCTTTCATATATTTAATCGCATCATCTATGGGTATGACCTTTGCAAGCTTGAAGAAAGCGGCCTGCATGATCATATTTATCCTGCCTCCCAGCCCTATTTCTGCTGCGATACTGGTGGCATCGATAATATAAAAATCTATATTACGCGCGGCCAAATATTTCTTCATATCCGCCGGAAGTTTTTCTTCAAGTTCTTCGACGCTCCACTGGCAGTTCAAAAGGAAGGCCCCTCTATCCTTTAATCCTTTAAGCAAATCATATTGGCCCACATAAGCCTGATTATGACAGGCCACAAAGTCAGCATCCGTGATAAGATAAGCTGATCTTATCGGATTTTTCCCAAATCTCAGGTGAGAAATAGTGAGTCCTCCGGATTTTTTGGAATCATAGGCAAAATAACCCTGCGCATAGAGATCGGTATTGTCACCGATTATTTTAATGGCATTTTTATTTGCTCCTACCGTACCGTCGGAACCCAGCCCCCAGAATTTACATCTTATCGTTCCCTCCGGAGCAGTTTCAATCTCTTCTTTAACGTCCAGAGAGTAATGCGTGACATCATCGTTTATACCTATTGTAAATCCGTTTTTGGGATTTGCCGTTTTTAAATTGTCCAGTACTGCTTTTATCTGTCCCGGTGTGGTATCTTTGGAACCAAGCCCGTATCTTCCGCCAACGATAAGCGGTTTGTTCCCTGCTTCGAAAAATGCATTCTTTACATCCAGATACAGAGGTTCGCCGGCTGCACCGGGTTCCTTGGTCCTATCCAGAACCGCAATTTTTTTAACGGTATCCGGTATGGACTTGAGGAAAAATTCATTTGAGAAAGGCCTGTAAAGGTGGACCTTGACAACTCCTGCCTTTTCACCCTGTTTATTAAGATACTCGACAGTTTCATCGATTGTATCAGTGACCGATCCCATGGCCACGATCACATATTCTGCATCTTTTGCCCCCGCATAATTAAACGGCTTATATTCCCTGCCCGTGAGTTTGCTGATCTTGTCCATATACTCCACGACTATTCCGGGGACATTATTGTAAAATTTATTTGATGATTCTCTTGCCTGGAAAAATATATCGGGATTCTGTGCTGTGCCCCTGGTAACCGGATGTTCCGGATTTAAAGCTCTCTGTCTGAACTGCTTCAACGCATCCTCATCAAGCAGATTCTTAAAATCCTCATAGTCGATAACTTCGATTTTTTGAACTTCATGAGAAGTCCTGAAACCATCAAAGAAGTGCAGAAAGGGTACCCTTGATTTAATTGCGCACAGATGAGCCACTCCGGCAAGATCCATGATTTCCTGCAACGAACCGGAAGCAAGCAGTCCGAAACCTGTTTGTCTCACGGCCATTACATCCGAATGGTCACCAAATATGGAAAGAGCATGTGAGGCAATGGCACGGGCACTTACATGAAATACACCGGGTAAAAGCTCACCCGAAATTTTATACATATTGGGAATCATTAGAAGAAGTCCCTGAGATGCAGTGTAAGTTGAAGCAAGAGAACCTGCTGCAAGCGAGCCATGCATCGCACCTGCAGCGCCTCCTTCAGATTGAAGTTCGCTTACACTGACCACCTGTCCAAACATATTCTTTTTGCCATGAGCAGCCCACTCGTCAATGTATTCACCCATGGGAGAAGAAGGAGTAATGGGATAAATAGCCGCTACTTCTGTAAAAGCATATGCCACATATGCCGCAGCCATATTTCCATCCATGGTTTTCATGGTTTTCATAATTTGATCTACTCCTTTATATTTAAATTTGAGGTAATGAAGCTACACAAAATCATTGAATTATAGCACATTTAATTTATTTTTTTAATAAAGTAAGAAACACCTGTGGATAGTCCGGAAGCGAAGAGAATTAGAGTTCCCTCCTATCGGTTATTGCCCTTCCTATAGTAACCTCATCCGCATACTCCAGATCTCCCCCGACGGGAAGTCCGCTTGCCAGTCTTGTGATCCTGACACCCATTGGCAGCAACATCTTTTTTAAATATCCGGCTGTACTCTCACCTTCCACATTAGGATTCAATGCAACTATCACCTCTTCGACATTATCGGCTTTTATCCGTTCCAAAAGTCCCGGCACTCTTATTTCGTCGGGCCCGATATTTTCTATGGGAGAAAGCAATCCTCCTAAAATGTGGTAGAGCCCTCTGTACTCACCGGTTTTTTCAATAATCGCCACGTCGCTTGCTTCTTCTACTATGCATATTTTTTTTCTATCCCTGGATCCGTCCCTGCAAATGGGGCAAATATCTTCTTCGGTCAGACCATAGCAAACGCTGCAAAATTTGACTTTCTCCTTCATTTCGATAATGCTGCCCGATAATTTTGCAATATCATCATGAGAAAGCTTAAGTAAAAAGAATACGATTCTTTTAGCAGACTTGGGACCTATTCCCGGAAGCTTCTTAAATTCATTTATTAAATTTTCTACACTTTTTATATATAAAGCCATCTAAGTTTTTTAATTGG
>DATBWH010000010.1:0-7538 GCA_036514895.1 Candidatus Humimicrobiaceae bacterium | reverse complement strand
CCGATTTGAGCAAAGTTGGCTCTATAGAGGGCTAAAATCAAAAAGATTACACTAAAGACTATTCCTATAATCTTTTTCATCAGATGTCCGTTAGATGCCCATGCATATGAGCGCCATCCCTGGCGCAACAAATCATCCCCTGGTTAAACCGGGGGACCCGGCTAGTAGCCACTCGCACCACCTATTTTAAAAGAATATTAATTACAATTCGTTATGGCGGTTAGTCTTAATCAACCCCCTCCTTAACTCATAAATCTCTCGTAGAGTTCGGAAACAGGCTTTTATCAGCTTCCACTTTACTATGGAGACCCGTCCGGTTTTCCTGGGGAGGTGAGTTACAGGAACCTCCTTCAGGCGATACCCCTTCCAGCTTGCCGTGACAGCCAGTAAGATTGAGGGAGCAAAAGCCTCTGTACTAATCTCTTTAAGGCAGTCCTCCAAGCAGCTTCTTCGAATGAGCTTAAAAGGGGAGTTAGCATCTCGAATGTGAAAGCCAAATAAGACAAAGTTAACCAATCTTACAAGACGAGTGATAATGAGGCGCGGAAGCGGATCGTAACGGACGGCCCTATATCCAATTACAAGATCGTTTCCTTCGATCTCTTTATAGAGCTTCCAGAAGTCCTTGGGGTCGTTTTGATAGTCGCTATCTGTGTGGAATATGAGGTCGCACCTAACGTTTTCAAATGCAAGCCGTAGCGCCTTCCCGTGCCCGCCGTTCTTTGCAGGTCGCAAAACTCGGATGAGAGGAAGTTCCTCTACTAGTTTCTTAAGAATCTCAGGACTCTTATCCGTAGAACAGTCGTCAACAATAACCATTTCTGCGCCAAGGATAGTGGCAACAATCTCAGAATAAAAATCCTGAACCGTCTTCTCTATTATCCCCTCCTCATTAAAGACGGGCATCACTACAGAAACAGATTTTAATTTGATGGGGTGAGCAGTCTCCAATGTCTAAATGGTTCTCTTTATGAGTGTCTTTCAAGCTTTTATAATATATATCTCCCCGAGTGCTTACTCAAGCATGCATCCAAAAGTTTCCCTTGCTTTCTAATTCCTAATTTAATTTGTCTTGCCTATTTGTCTTTGGTATATATAATAATTTTTAGTTATTAAGGCAGACTATGGCTAAATAGCTTTAACCCACTCTAAAATGCTCTTAGCTTTTTTCTATCTGCTAATCTCCGTCTTCTTTGGCTTCGCCGTCACCCTTTTCCTCAAGGAAGAACTTTTGTTCGAAGAGAGGATTTTTTATGGAACCTTGATCGGTTTAGTTTCCTCCACTTGGTTTGGCTTTATCGAGGCACTGATTTTTGGTCTTGATTTAAAGACAATTGTACTTACCTCTTCTGTGTTACTTTTAATAACCCTATTAATTTTCTATATTAAGCTTTATAAAAGGCCGATTGAACTCTCCTCTACTACAGGCATTTTTCATTCTGAGGTGCTTTTCCCGATTTTCACTCTAAGCTGTATTTTTTTTCCTGTCCTTCATATTTTATTCGGTAGAGTAATACTCTGGAAGGAAGACGGTCTATATACAGGGCTTGCCTACAACCTGAGTGATCTACCCTACCACTGGAGTATAATTAATTCTTTTTTTTATGCAGATAATTTTCCTCCAGATAATACAATTTTTAGCGGCTACCCGCTTCGCTATTACTTTCTCTCGGATTTCTTCACCGCTCTTCTTATGAAATCGGGCTTAAGCCTATGGGGTGCCTTCACCCTTCAGGGTATTATGCTGAGCATAGTCCTCGTAGGAATATTATACTTACTTACTTATCGCCTTACCCAGAATAAAATAGCCGCTGCTATAACCCCCTTTCTTTTTTTCTTTAATGGGGGCTTAGGGTTTATACAGTTCTTTAAGGATTTGATTGCGGATAGAAGAAACCTCGTAAACTTTCTCTTGTACGTCAAGGATTACACCAATATTGGAGACCTGGGATACCGATGGATAAACACCACAACCTCTCTTCTTGTTCCTCAAAGACCCTTCTTATTCGGTTTTCCAATGTCAATTATGGTCCTTACAATGCTCTGGGTAGGTATAAAAAGGCAATCAAGAGGGCTTCTTACTCTGGCAGGTGTTATAGCAGGTACGCTTCCTTTTTTTCACGTACACAGCTATCTTTCTTTGGGGATAATAAGCGCAGTTTTATTCTTCCTTTTTCCATCCCTCAGGTGGCTTTGGTTCTTTATTCCTGCGGGGGTTCTATCTCTACCCCAAATTTTTTATCTTATGCCCCGTGGAGAATCTGCGGGGTATTTCTTCAGTATTCATCTGGGATGGGTGGCCAATGAGGAAAACGTCTTCTGGTTTTATCTAAAAAATACCGGACTCTTTATTCCGATCCTCTTAGGAACTCTCATATTTAGCAAAAAGCTCTCCTACTCTCAAAAGAAATTTGCTATACCCTTTTTGCTAATCTTTTTGATTACAAATTTCATACAATTTACTCCTTGGGATTGGGATAATCTGAAGGTATTAATATATTTTTACATTGGCTCGATTCCTTTTGTGGCTTACGGACTAGCCAGTTTATGGAAGAGCACATATAAGATTATTCCGATATTACTCATGCTTACGCTAGTTTTCTCCGGTATTATAAGTGTAACTAGGACTACTGTGTCGTTTTACTCAGAGAATAATAAGGAAGAAATAGAACTGGCTGAGACCATAAAGAAGATAACAGAGCCTAGGTCCAGATTTCTTACAGCCCCTGTCTATAACCACTTTATTCTTCTTACAGGAAGGAGCATACTTCACGGTTTTGCAGGAAGTCTTTGGGCTCAAGGGGTTGATTTTAATAAAAGATTAGAGGACGTAAGAAAAATGTACAGGGGAGATAGAGATGCTAAGGATCTTCTTGATCAATATAAAGTAGATTATGTAGTAATAGGACCTCCTGAGATAAGAGAGAAGTTGGAACCGAATTTAGAATTTTATAAGAATAATTTTCCAATCCTAGCGCAATCGGATAATTATTATGTGTTTAAGGTAAGATAAAAAGTGCGCGTTGACAGACATGGTTACAACCTTCCAAGCTCTAAATCTATCCTATAATTTTATTCTTGTATCTGTTCCTTAGATAAATCATACATGACTATCTCCACGACTTCAGCCAAAAATAACTTTCTACTGAGACATTTGAAACTGGAATCGCTGCTAGTATAGGGTAGAAGTAGATAAACATGCCGAGTGCGATAGTAAGATATGCGATGACAAAGACCTTTCCAAAATCGTATTTTGTCCAGAGTAAATCCAGAAAGTAAGCAATTATTAGTAATACAAAAGGGAGCGAGGGAAGAAAATGGTAGACGAACACAAGCTTTCTTGGGGATAATGCCCATGGAAGCCAGTATGCAAAAACACTAAGTGTTACAAAAGCAAGTGCAGGTAGCTCCTTGCGTATTACCTGTACAACGCTTAAAGCAAGAAACAGACATCCAGACCACCAGATAAACGGATTTCCTATCGCATAAATATGGGCGCTTTCTTTCTCACCGCTTCCTAGATATAAATAAACAGGTCTAAGAAGTAGTGGCCATTTCCACCAAGAAGACTGATAGGGATGTGTTGCAGTAAGTCCTTTATGGTAGCCATACATGTTACTTTGAAAAGATATGAAATCGCTGAAGGAGTTTCCATAAAGGAAAAAAGGAAGATAGGTTGCAAGATAAACCACAACTGGAATAATCACAAAAACTAGAAAGATCTTAGGAACGATTCTTAAAAATTGATAATAGAAAGAGCCTCCCTTTTGATCACCTGAATAAGCCTCGCGATAAAAGATTAATAAGAAAGAAATCGCTGCTAAAAACTCTACCGCATAGATACCGCTCCATTTTACAGACATAGAAGCACCACAAAAAAAACCAGTAAGCACAAGAAAGGCATTTTTTTGAGTCCTTGCATACTTCACAAAAAAAAGCGATGCAAGCAGAATAAAACTCATAAGAAAAATATCCACCATAGTGATGCGGCTTAGAACATAGATAAATGATTCAAATGTAAATAAAAAGGCTGCAATAAGCCCAGCCCTTTTACTCTGAAAAAGCTCTTTACCAAGTAGGTAAATAAACAAGGTACCAATTCCGCCGAAAATAGCCTGAAAAAAACGCCATCCAAATGGTTTATCGCCAAAGATCAAGATGCCCATGGCGCTTATCTCCTTTCCAAGATGCGGATGCACCCATTCATAGGCAAACCCCTTAGGGGCTTCCTGTCCCAGCTCCCACACAGCTCTATTTCCCTTTACCATCTCCTCTGCTGTAAACGCAAAGTAGATTTCATCAAAATAGTAACTCTTTGGATTGTCCAGACGATAGAGTCTGAGACCTAGGCTAAGAATAAATAAAAAGAAAAGTATAATTTCAATGTTATTTTTCCTTAAAAAAGCCTTTAACAGACTTCGTGGTTCCATTGAGGATTTATAAACGCCAGACCATAGATTTAACCTTACTTTTAGTAAATCAAAGAGCATTTGTATCATCCCTTTTAATTTTACATGTGAGTACGGAGCATTCATCCAAATAATCGGTACTTCTTTAACCTTTAGTCCAAATTGTTTGGCAATCACTAAAAGCTCTACATCAAAAGCCCAGTGCCAAATTGTCTGTATCGGGAAAATTTGTTCGGCCGCAGCCGAGAGAAACGCTTTAAATCCTACCTGAGTATCTCTCATCGGAACTCCGTGAATGATACGTACAAACAAGTTGAAAACTCGGCCAATATTTTCTCTGAACCATGACTGATGAACAGAAATTACAGCACCCATGACACGACGTGAACCTATAACAACATCAAAACCTCTTTCGAAATAAGGAATCATCTGCTCAAACTGATCCACAGAAGTAGAATTATCTGCATCCATAAAAAGCCGTATCTTTCCTTTTGCATTTAGCATTCCCTGCTTGATTGCCCATCCCTTGCCACGGTTCTCTTTATTGTCGATCAATCTAATACTGGGAAATTCAGCAATTAGTTGTGATACAATATCAACAGTTTTGTCTTTCGATCCGTCATTAACAACAATAACCTCATAGAGATAAGGCTGTCGAGAAAGATAAGCATCTATACTGCGCAAGGTTTGTTCGACTCTACTCTGTTCATTATATGCCGGTACTACTACAGAAAGGTAAATCTCCTGACTTTGGGCGTTGTCCATTTCTAGGGGTGTTTCTTATAATATACTTGGATTTTGGAAAGCATATAGCTGGCATTTCAATGTATAAGTGTAAATAGTTATAACCCTCTTAGAAAAAATTTTTGCTAATAAATGCATATACCTATGAACCCAATATGTAATTTGATCCTTTACAAGACAAGAGATATGGAGAATACAATCATGTCCATCCCTTAAACCAAATCCTTAAATTATATTGTTCAGAATTTAAAGGAAAACCGTAAGTAAGAGGTGAGAAAAATATAAATCCAATAACAAACAAACTTATCAAAGCCACCAGAAGAATTATTCGGTATCGCTTCAAATTCTTAAAACTGTCAAAGAAGAAAAGGCTCATAATTACAATAGAAAATATCAGTGCAGGGAAATAATGGTACAAAAACATTATACGTTTAATAATGAAAAACGGAAAGAAATTTAAATACCACCCGAAATATAAGAACCATTTTGTCTCAGGTGTAGGTGTTTTCCAATATATAACACCAGCAATCATGGATCCAAACGCTATCCACCAGATGAAGGGATTTCCTAAAAGATAAATTCTAGATGTAAGGTTGGAGGATGTTTCTTTAACCCAAAAATATATTGGACGTGACATCACAGGCCAAGTATAAAACTTGCTTGAATACGGGTGTGTTTGAGAAAAAGAAGCATTTACAGAATACAATTTCCCATTCAGTTCAAAAAATTTTTCCCAAAAATTAAGTGGCTTTATCGAATCGTTAAACCTTAAAGGTGAATTTTGAAGTGTTTTTAAAAAAGGGGGTGACATAAACGCATCTCCGGTTCCGCTTTTGTTAAGCAATGAAAAATGGACGGAAAAAATTGACACATATATAAAAAATGGGACCAAAAGAAGCATAGCGCAACGAAGTATAGTTTCTTTTACAATATATGTCTTTGCAATCACCTTTTGTCCGACGAGATCCCAAAGACAAACAAAATATGTAATCCCTAATAAAAATAGCCCCGTCCATTTTACAGAAGCAGAAAACGCAAGAAAAATCCCTGCTCCAAAAAGGTGAACTAGTTTATTTGAATAGTTGCGATACCAAAAAAACAAAGCAAGACCCAAGAATCCGAAGAAGAGAAGCATTGAATCCATTAGAATGAAATGAGATTGAACAAGAATAGCATTGTCAAAAACCAAAGTGATACCCGCGAAAAAGGCAGCCGTTCTTGAGCCCCGTAGAGCGCGCACAAAAAAGAAGATACACACAGGAAGAAGTGCTCCGAAAAAGTTGGGAAAGAATCTCATGATAATATACGAAGAAGTTGTATACGTCTCACCTATAACCTTGAAATCGAATCCTGGACGGAAACCACTAACGAAGGCAGCAAAAGCGATAAGAAGTTTTCCAAGCGGAGGATGTATGTCAAAAAAATACTCGCCCGTGAGGTACGCGCTCACAAATTTTCCAAAATGAACCTCGTCAAAAACAACCTGGGGCGGATGCCAAATAAAAGCGAATCGGCTTACCAGGCCAAGCAAAAGAAGAACAAAAGGCGGAGTGTATTTGTTTTGTGATATTTTGGAAATTATATTTTGAAAATCTCTCTTTTTCATGACCCTGAGTTTGGACTTAAAATGACATCAGGTGCGGATAAAACCTTTTTACAAACGGCGTTAGGATATGTCCTCAAAAGATCGTTTTCCCAGAGAACATATTTTAGACAATCCTCACAAATCAACTACGGATTGCCGGAGAAAAGACAGATCAAATTCCTTGCGAAACGGTATCAAATTTCCTCAGCTTGCGTCCAAAGCCATCCCGAAAGCATAGGAACAAACTGAGAAGGTTTATCGCGGGTAAGAAAACAACCATTCGGTCTGGTTTTCCCGAATCCATTTGACGACCTCAACTTCTTTTGGACCGTGATATACATTAATGATTTTGTAATATACAAGCAAAACATCAATCATTCCAGAATAGGTGGAAAAGGTAACAAGAATGATAAAATATAAAGAGATAACTCGCCGAACTTCAAAATACTTTGGTCAGTATGATGGTAAAAGACATGACTTCCTTTCTGTCTCACAGCTTCAAAACCAAGGCGAAGGAGTACTTTCTCCATTATCTTGAAGTTAACGATTGGAAGGCGGCTCATACGGCTATCTCAATCAGCTGAAGTCCTACAAACCGAGGTAGGTCTTCCTTCGCCCCCTGATATTACTCCAAACATAATTCTAGCACTTCTTTGAGGTTTTTCTGGAGCTCATCTAAGGTTACCCCCTGCGTATGGGCGCCCGGAATGCCCGGGACCACTCCTACATAGAGTTTGGTCTCAGGATCAAATTCAACATAGGCAGTAAAGGTTCTCAATTTACGCCTCCTTCTAGAATTC
>DATBWH010000009.1:0-8022 GCA_036514895.1 Candidatus Humimicrobiaceae bacterium | reverse complement strand
GGAAATACCTGGTTCTCATAAACTATATGTGTATAGCCGGATTGAATCAAGATATTGTTTGCTTCGGTTATGGGCATTAATGACACCATGGGCATAATGGGAATCGCTTCGGGGGGAATGGGCATCTGTACCGTCGGCTCCTGGCCGTAACGGAACTCTTTTATTTGTATCTGGTCAAGCGGTGTAAATCTGTTTGGGATCATCAGCTCTCCTGTTTCCGGATTGACTACCACCTGGACGTTGATCCTGTCGTCCTGGGGCCTTACAAAATTTTCTATAGGCAGGTCTTTTGTTGCCTCGGTCATGAATAAGTTCCAGATCATTGCCGGATGTGCGCCTCCCTGAACCCTTATATCATGGAGAGTTCCCATTTCAATATTTTCTTCCGGATATCCCATCCATACACAGGCAGCAAGATTTGTTGTAAATCCAGTAAACCATGCATTTTCCGTGTTGTCAGTGGTTCCGGTTTTACCGGCACTCGGTCTGTCTTCAAGTCTGGCCCGGGTACCCGTTCCTCTTATCATGACCTGCTGCATGATTTCTATGGCTCTAAAAGCGTTGATGGGGGTTAGTATTTGTCTGCTTTCTTCTTCGTATTCTTCGATAATTTTCCCATCCTTATCTAATACCTTAAGTATTGCTACCGGATCATGTCTTACACCATAATTTGCAATGGTCGAAAATGCCGTACACACTTCAAGAGCAGATACACCCGTCGTCAGTCCGCCCAGACCCATCGCAGGATATGGTTCCATAGGAGTTTGTATTCCCATGTCATTTGCCAGCTGAGCCATTGCATAAGCCCCTATTCTCATTATAAGCTGGGAATATACCACATTTACGGATTTTACCGTTGCTTCGAGGACCGGCATTTCACTTATCTCATAACTGCTATTATCATAATTTCCGACTTCCCATGGTTCACTGCTTTCTATATCGAATATTACTTTCCCATTGGGATTGAAAGTCATATAAGGACTGATCCCCTGTTCAAGAGCAGTAATGAGAGCAAAGACTTTGAAGGTCGAACCAGGTTGCCTCTTTGCCTGAGTGGCCAAATTGAATTTCAATTCCGTAAAATCTTTCCCTCCAACCATAGCTTTTACATATCCGTTTCGTGGATCCATGGCAACTAGAGCTGCTTGAGGGTCTTCAGGATTAAAAAGAATTTCATTTATTGCATTTTCAGCAGCTTCTTGCATTTTCAGGTCCAGAGTGGTATAGATTTCGAATCCGCCTTTGAATACTCTTTCTACACCATAATCTTTTATTAATTCCTGTTTGACATATTCTACAAAATAAGGAGCAAAAGTTTCCTGGTTTTCTTCTTTTGGCCTCTGGGTTATTATAGGCGCAATTATTGTATTATCATATTCTACCTGACCTATATAATTAAGTTCCAGCATTTTAGCCAGTACCAGATTTCTTCTTTCCAGGGCAGCCTTTTTGTCTATATATGGGGATAATAAATAGGATTTAAGGAGTCCTGCAAGGACGGCGCATTCGGAAAGGTTAAGATATTCAACATCTTTATTGAAATATACTTTTGCCGCTGCCCCAACCCCGTAAGCACCTTCACCAAAATAAACCGTGTTAAGATACATCTCAAGTATTTCTTCTTTAGAATATAGTTGTTCGATTTGATAGGCAAGAGCAGCTTCTTTTATCTTTCTCTCATAAGATATATCGTATTTTTCCTCTGGCATATACACATTTTTTACATATCCCTGGGTAATAGTGGTTGCACCCTGTTCATTTCCTCCGGATGCAAGGTTTATGAGAAATGCGCGGATTATACCTTCTACATCGAATCCTTCATGCTGATAGAACCTTTCGTCTTCTATTGCAATTACAGCATTTATAAGGTCCCTGGGTATTTGTTCATACGATACAAGTTCCCTGTTTTCTTCCCCGTGAAATGTAGCTATAAGAGTTCCGTCGACAGCGTATATTCTTGATGTAAGGGCAGCTTCAGTCGGTGAAAAATCTTCCAGTTTTGGCAGGTCATCAAATAATGAGGCAACGGTCCGGACGGCAAATAACAGAAGACCCGAAAGTGCAAATACGAAGAGCAGCTGGACCGAAAGAATAGCGGCAACTATTGATATTATTACTTTCGAAATTTTTTTATTTTTATGTTTTTTTCTTAATCTGGACAATATTTAAAAATATTAAATCAATTTAGATAATGGATATTACAAGAAAAAAATATTACCATATTTCTTTTTTATTATACAGAGCAAACCGGTAACCAAATTGGGATTATATGCTTCTACTTTTGAGTGATTATAAATCGATGATAAAAAACAACCTAAATTTAATTTTTCCTTTATTTATATTATTATTACTGGATAATGTTTTATCATGGTTTTTGAGATATAGTAATTGAGATCAAATTAAATATAAGCATTTAAGCAATTTTTTATTTAAACGACCATAAGGAGTTTCATGGCTGCATTACCCGAAAAAACAATGATAAATATGCTTAAAAGATTAATAGAGATCCGAAAATTTGAGGAGAAAGCTATCGAGCTTTACAGGATCGGGAAGATCAGAGGATATCTCCACCCCTGTATCGGTCAGGAGGCTATTCCTGTAGGGGCATGTCAGGCAATCGGAAGAAAGGATTACATTATTTCCAATCATAGAGGCCATGGTCACTGCATAGCCAGGGGTGCCGATATAAAAAAAATGATGGCCGAACTTTTTGGAAAATCGGATGGTTACTGCGGAGGCAGAGGTGGCTCGATGCATATTGCCGATATGGATCTTGGCATACTGGGAGAAAATGGAATCGTCGGAGGAGGTATCCCTATGTCGGTTGGTGCTGGACTGTCCTGTAAAATGGATGATAAAGGAAATGTGGTATTATGTTTTTTTGGTGACGGTGCAGCGAACAATGGAGTATTTCATGAAGCGCTGAATATGTCGGCCATATTAAAACTGCCGGTAGTGTATATCTGTGAAAATAATATGTACGCAATTTCTATGTGCTCGGCAGATTCGGTAGCTTGCAGGGACATTGGGAAGAGAAGCTGCGCTTATGATATCCCGGGGTACATCATTGACGGCAGTGATCCGCTCAAGGTTTACAAATCTGTCGGAAGAGCGGTAAAACGTGCCAGAGAGGGAAAGGGTCCATCTCTTATCGAGGCAAAGACTTACAGGTTTTACGGCCATCATCCAAATGACCCAGCACAGTACAGAGAGAAGAAAGAGGTTGAATATTATGCCAGGCAAAAGGACCCGGTAGTAAATTTCAAAAAAAGATTACTTGCAGGAAAAGTAATAACCGCCGAAGAAATAAATAAAATTGAAAAAAAGGCAGATGAAAGAATAAATGATGCGGTTATTTTTGCTTCGGAGAGTCCGGAACCGGATCTTAAAAAATTCCTGAAAGAAAATAAGCCGGATTAATAACAGAGAGGATTTTTAATTTTATAGAAGAAAGACGAATCGATGAGAGAAATCGAATACAGGGAAGCCATAAGAGAAGCAATAACAGAAGAGATGGACAGAGATAAGAAGGTATTCTTAATTGGTGAGGACATCGGTGTCTATGGAGGTGCCTTCAAAGTATATAAGGGTCTTCTGGATAAATATGGTCCCGGGAGAGTAATTAACACCCCTATTTCTGAAGCTGCCATAATCGGTACCGCAATCGGTGCTGCTCTTACCGGATACCGGCCAATAGCTGAAATTATGTTTATAGATTTTACCGCACTGGCCATGGATCAGATTGCAAACCAGGCTGCAAAGATTCGTTTTATGAGTGGGGGCAATATCGATGTCCCGCTTGTGATAAGAACCCAGGGAGGTGTCGGAAAGGGGCTGTCGGCGCAGCATTCTCAGAGCCTGGAAAGCTGGTTTTATCACATTCCGGGGCTCAAAGTGGTAATGCCTTCTACGGCCAATGATGCAAAAGGGCTTTTAAAAACTGCGGTGAGGGATAACAGTCCGGTAATTTTTATAGAGCATAAAATGATTTATCCGGTTAAAGGTCCTGTGGCGGAGAAAGAGTATACCATACCATTCGGAAAAGCTGATATCAAAAGAAAAGGTAATGACGTTACTGTATTTGCTTATGCGAATATGGTCCTGAAGTCACTTGAAGCTGCGGAAGAACTGGAAAGGGATGGTGTGGATTGTGAGGTCATCGATCCGAGAACACTTGTGCCTCTGGATATAAACACCATAATAGATTCCGTAAAAAAGACAGGCAGGCTGGTAGTGGTAAGCGAAGCGTGCAGAAGAGGTTCGATTGCTTCTGATATCAGTGCCATAGTGACGGAGAAAGCATTTGGATACCTTAAGGCGCCTGTGAAAATTGTGGCAGGACTAAATACTCCCATCCCCTACAATCTCGCTCTGGAACAGGCTTCTATACCGCAAAAGGCAGATATTCTGGAAGCTGTAAAAACTATTATAAAAAAATAAAAAATACTTTGTTTTGGTATATAATTATTGATAAATTTAAGGAACTTTTTTCCTTAATCATTTATTAGAAAGGATAAAAGTGTTTTATTTTATTATATCTCTTGGAATAACTACATATGTATTACTCATAACCACCATTATATTTATAACCGTAGGCAGAATGAAGCGAGTAAAAAGAAAAAGAATTTTCTTTAAACTCCATCAAATTTTTGCTATAACTACGGCTGCGCTGGCAACTGTACACGGAACCCTCGCAGCACTTTATTTTTATGGTATCATCTAAGTTCTAAAGAATATTGTAAAATTTCATAATTATTACTTAACTAAATTAAAAGTATGGATAAAAAAATAATTTTACTCACCAATGATGATGGAATAGACTCCGAAGGGATTTCTACTCTTTATAAAGCACTGGCGGAGGATAAAAATTATGACATAAAAATCGTAGCGCCCGATAAGGAAAGGAGTGCCGTAGGGCATGCCATTACAATATTCCATCCGATTTCCGTAAGAAAAGAATACAGGAAAGGAAAATTCTTCGGATATGCAGTTGACGGGACCCCGGCTGACTGTGTAAAAATAGCAATCAAATCAATTTTAGATTGTCTTCCTGATTTACTTATATCCGGTATTAACAGAGGAGCAAACCTGGGAGAGAATATAATCTACTCCGGAACGGTTTCGGCTGCGACCGAAGGAACGACTTACAATATTTCGTCAATAGCTGTTTCGATAGACAATCTGGTCGATCCCAATTACAGTTATGCGGCTGTTTTTACGAAAAAAATTGTGACCAAGGTAATAAAGAACGGTGGACTCCCCGATGGGACTCTTCTAAATATTAATATACCCGATGTCAGTAAAAAAGAAATAAAGGGCGTGAAAATAACGAAACAAAGCAACGCTAAATTTAAGGACAATTTCATAAAGAGAATCGATCCAAGGGGAAGGGATTACTACTGGATGGATGGCGAATTCATAGGAAATGCAAAAGACATAAGTTACGATTATGGTGCGGTCAAAAATAATTATATATCAATCACTCCCATTCATTATGATATGACCGACCATAAGATTCTGGATTATCTTGAAAAATGGGATATCAAAAAATAATGGCCGGGTTAGCCGGCGGATAACCGGCGGATTTACAATAAATCCGGAAATATAGAGTCAATGGAAGTAAGCAAGAAGCAATTCATATCGGATCTTGAGGTCGGCGGAAAAGCCGATACCATGTTTATTGTTGCAAATAAACAGATCCGCAAAAAGAAAGACGGCAAAGCTTACTGTGCGGTCACCCTTCAGGACAGAGCAGGAAGTATCGAGGGTGTATTATGGACGGAAGTCTATTGCAATACTGAAGATTTTACCGAAGGTGATTTTGTCCTGGTCCAGGGAGATATTAAAGAATATAAAGGATGTAAACAACTCGTTATTGGTTCCATAAAAAAGATCGAGAATAAAGAAAATATAGATTATTCGGATTACATGAAGACTACCGGGGAAAATATCGACGAAATGTTCAAGCGTATAAAAAAATATGCTGCCGGCGTTAAAAATCCCTACTTAAAGAAACTGCTTGGTTTATTTTTTGAAGATAAAAAGTTTGAAGATGATTTTAAAAATGCGGCCGCTGCAGTCCGGTATCATCATGCTTTTAAGGGAGGACTGCTGGAGCATACGCTTTCGGTTACAGAAATTTGTGATGCTATTTACAGGGTTTACCCCAATCTGAATTACGACCTGCTCGTCAGCGGAGCGATCCTTCATGATATCGGTAAAATAAGGGAATACCGGACACAAGTAACCACAGAGGTGACCGATGAAGGAAGGCTCCTGGGTCATATAACAATCGGATATGGCTGGGTTCTTGAAAAGATAAAAAAGATAGAGGGTTTCCCGAAAGATTTGAGTGACAGACTTCTTCATATCATTTTGAGTCATCATGGTCAAAAGGAATTTGGTTCACCAAAAAGACCCAAAATACCGGAAGCATTTATAGTCTATCATGTCGATTATATGGATGCTGATATCGGCGGATATAATATTATTCTGGAAGAAAACAAGAGCGGGAGCAGCTGGTCGGATTATCTTAAAAACTTCGATAGATCGGTTTTTTTAAAGAAACTTGATGAATCAGGTGACAAAAAGGGTAATGGAATCAATTCAATTAGAGATAATTGTTCCGATAAAGACGATTCGAAAACTTCCGGGGAAAAAGAACAGGAAGAATTGTTTTAATATGGATTTAAAAAAGTACAGAAAAGATGCGGAATCATTCCTGTATAAAATAGAAAAAGAATATTACCTGCATTTTTCGGGACAGAAGGATAATTTCAATGTAAGTGATATTTATAACCAGTATGAATACCTGTTTACCAGAGAGGATATAGATTATATTAAAAATCTAAAGGACATCAGTTACGGCGAAGAAAAGAAGAAAGCGGCATACCTGCTAAGATTCTGTATCGAAGGTTATATCGACAGACAGACCAAAGGTTTGATAGAGAGTGTTGCAGAAGATGAAGCGCGGGCAAATGTTGTCATAGAAGGCAAAAAGGTACCTTTCAGATATTCCGAGATCTTGCTTGCAAATGAGTCCGATAAGATCAAAAGAGATGAGATCGAAGATAAGAGAAACAGGGTAGTAGCTGAATCCTTGAATGATGATCTTTATAAATACTGGATAAGTCTTCATGAACAGGCTGAAGATTTAGGATTCTCGAACTATAATGAACTTTTTTCATATTTAAAAGAAGAGAATTTTTTCGATTTGCAGGCCGGAATGGAAAGGCTCTTAAGCGAGACCCAGGATCTGTATGAAAAGCATTTCACGAGTTTATTTAAAAATGAACTAAATATATCGCTCACTGGTTCCCGAAAAAGTGATTTTGCATTTATAAAAAGGGCAAAAAAATACGACAGGTTCTTTGATAAGGATAGCCTCATTCCAATTTTCAAGGATACCTTATCTGAAATGGGAATGGATATCTCAGGATACACTAATATTCACCTGGATGTGGAAGAAAGAGAAAATAAGTCTCCAAGAGCTTTTTGCAGTGTTCCCGGTATACCGTCAGAGATATACCTTGTTGTCATGCCGGGCGGCGGACAGGATGACTATGAAGCGCTGCTTCACGAAGGGGGACACTCACTGCATTTTGGAAATACCGATTCAAAACTTGATTTTGAATACAAATATATGGGTGATAATGCAGTGACCGAAGGATTTGCATTCAGCATGGAACAGTTGATGCAGAACCGGGACTGGCTGATTGATTTTTTAAAAATGCCGGGTGAAGCGGCAGAGGAATTCGTATATTTCTCAAATCTTATAAAACTCTGGTTTTGCAGAAGATATGCAGGTAAATTGAGATATGAGTTGATACTTCATGATGGTAAACCATTGAATGGCAAAGATTTGATTTATAAAGAAATCCTGTCCGGAGTAAATTTGATGGATTATCCGGCAGTAAATTATCTAAGGGATGTTGATAATGGTTTTTATTGTACCAATTATATAAGAGCCTGGATATTTCAGTCTCAGCTTAAAGAATATATATATGAAAAATTCGGCCGCGG
>DATBWH010000008.1:0-10628 GCA_036514895.1 Candidatus Humimicrobiaceae bacterium | reverse complement strand
TGGGGTTATTGAGAAAAAGGTTCCCGGGTTTAGTGAGATAATAAGGATTGGAGGTCAGAAAAAAACTCCCAGAGCTATTCTTTCAAGGGGAGTAAGCGGGATAAGGAAAAAAACTTTAATAATAAACCTGCCCGGTAGTATTAAAGGAGTAAAAGATAGCCTGGAGTTGATATATCGTCCACTACCTCATAGTATTGATATATTGACCGGTAGTGATACGGAATGCGGTCAGTAATAATATAAATTTTAATCGTTGATCTGGGGAATCCTGTCTAACCCATAATTGGAAGGAAATACGCCGGTTGGACATATATCCATACATTCCATACATTTTTCACAATATTTGAAATAGGAAGATTCGGGGATAAAAATAACCTTTTTATCCGTTCCTCTTCCTGCAAAACCCACGGCATTGTATCCCTTGACTTCTTTACAGTACCTTACACATAGTCCGCAAAGAATACAGTAGTTATTCTCCTTTTTAAACCTGGATCTGGTTAATTTATATTTTCTGGCAAGCCTCTTTATCTCAGGATTAAAAGGAAATAATGCAAGGTATAATTCTACCAGATTCTTTCTGATTTTTTCTACACCGGGACTCTCCGTTTTGACCACGAGGCCTTCTTCCGCCGGGTACCCATACAAACTGTAATACAATGCCTGCCCTGCGGTTCTAAATTAAAATACTTGTAAAAAGTGGTAATATCGTAAATATTCGTAAGAGGAACTTCTAGCTTATTACTAATATAAAGTAGAACATGCTTTGGAAGCCACCTGTATTCATTCTGAACATCTAAAAGTATCTGTATCAAGCTGCTTTTTTGATTATGGTGGTGACTGACTATTTTATCTACTTTCCCAAAATCTTTTATTACATCTTCCAATGCCAACTCCTTTTCTCTTTTTATTTTATTTAAATCGCTGAGCCATTCGGCTAACTGGTTCTGAATTGCATTTATCCCTTCCATGCCCTTATAACTCTCAAAAGTACTTTCATAGCTGATACCAGATAGGTAACCAATATTACCTGTTGGCTTATTCTCAGTATCTGTTTTTTTTTCATTTCTATCTGAACCACCATGCATCATTTTTAAATCTGAATTTTTTAAACTCGAATCCGGACTCTTATTTATCTTATATTTCGCTCTATTTTCCTCATAACCGGTTTTGTATATCATTCCTTCCCTTTCCAGCAGTTTCAAAGTCCGGTAAACCGTTGCCTGCCCTATTCCGGGATGTTTTTTATGAGAGAGCAAGAATAATTCTTCTGCATCCAGCTCATACAGGCTTTTTAGTAAAATATCAAGGATAATCATTCTGGTTCCGGTAAGCCTGAATCCGCTCTCTTTCATTCTGTTTTTATAAAAATCAATGTCTCTTTTATTGTTTTCCATCGGGCAGATTTTTTAGATTATTCGATTGTTTAATTGATAATGATAATGATATTCAATATAATAGCAGATTATACTCCGGGGACCAGTCCTGTCAATAAATGTATATTATGGTCACTCTATACAAAATGTAATAAAGAAGGTATTTTTTAAAGATAAAAATCTGAATTTTTATAAAGAATCGACCAGTTTGGGAGATATTATAAGATATAGTGTGATATTATAGGATATTATCAATAAATTTTAACTTTTACCCCCAGGGGGAGAGCCTCATAAAGCCATTTCGCGTCCTCAAATGCCAGCCTTATGCATCCGTGACTGGCAGGAGTGCCAAGTTTTGCATATTCCTCTTGAATCATATTCCAATCTTTATCGTAGGGTACACTGTGGAAAAGATAGTCCTCGTAAAATCTTATCCAGTAATAAGCTCCCATCTTATACTTTTCATTCCAAAACCAATAACCCTTTTCAGTGGTCGTAAATTCTCCCGGCGGAGTTGACTTTTCTTCGGTTCCTCCGGAGCATTTCATCTCTCTTATCAGGTTATCTTTATAATATATAAAGACCTTTTGCACCGAGAGATCTACTTCGATCCTAAAATTATCACTGCTGCTATAATCTATTTCCTCATCTCCGGTTTGTTCCGAATTTTCTTCTTCGTTATGTACTTCTTCACCGTCAGTCTGCCCCTCCTCTTCTGCACTTTCCTCATCAGTAAAATCTTCTTCCGCTTCCTCTTCGACCAGAGTATCCGAACCATCTATTACAGTCTCATCGACTTCTTCATCCAGTAAATCCTCACCATCCGACTCCCCCGAACCGGTTTCATCCAGATCGTTATCGGAATTATTATTTGTCACAATATGATTTGGGTCGTCATTGTCTGCAGTTTCCGATGATCCTCCCGAGGTTTCCGGATTTTCCGTACAGGATATAATCATGGTACCGGCAAATACACAAATCAAGAAAATATATACTATGGTTATTATTTTACCCTTACCTTTTTTCAATAAACCTCTCAATCGTTACACCGCCAATCCATTTGATAAACTAAAACCTCTCAAAGATTATTATAATAATTATAGGATTTTATAAAAGGAGAATTCAAAAAGTTTTTTCGTAAAATTTTTTAGCCGATTTATTATACAATTATAAAAATTTTGTTATAATGCAATCAATTCTAAAATGAATATCAAGCTAAAATAACCAAAGGTTATAGTGGCAGAAAATAGGTCAGAGAAAACCGCTAATTTACTTGGCAGAGTTATTTCGATTGTAAACCAAAAAGGCGGTGTGGGGAAAAGCACAACAGCAATAAATTTATCCACTTATTTAAGTCACTCAGGATACAGGACACTCCTTATCGATCTGGATCCCCAGGGGAATTCTACAACTGGATTGGGCATCTATATAAATAATAACAACGACTCGATTTATGATGTCCTTATCAATAACCATGATCCAAATAAGATCATAAGATCTACTCAACACGAATATCTCGATATTTTACCGGCTTCGACAAAGCTGGCCGGGGCCGAAATAGAATTAGTATCGGGTTTCAAAAGAGAATACAGGTTAAAAAAAGCAATCGATAGCATCGTAGATCTTTATGATTATATAGTCATAGACTGTCTGCCTGCCCTTGGGCTTTTGACTTTGAACGCACTTGCAGCTTCGAGAGAAGTTGTGATCCCGCTTCAATGCGAATATTATGCACTTGAAGGAATTGCCAGACTTGTAGATGCAATAAACCTGGTCAAGAAAAATCTGAACCCTGAACTGGAAATATCGGGAATAGTGTTGACAATGTATAGTAAGACAAGGATGGCAAACCAGTCTATTAGAAATATCAATAAGTATTTCAATAAAAAGGTTTATAAGACAGTTATCCCCAGAAATGTCAGACTTGCAGAAGCGCCAAGTTATGGAAAATCGATCCTAACCTATGACCCAAAATGTCCGGGAGCGGTAGCATACCACAATCTGGCGAAAGAAATAATAAATAATAACAACAATAATAATCATAAAAACCGGAAGTATGATACCGGCTCCATATCCATGAGAATTAAAAATTTCTGGGGCAGCGGCGAGTCCCCGCGTCATGCAGTAAAGAAGAGAAAATACCTTCACCAGAGTGTATAATTATCTTAAGATTATCATCATAGTGCATAATCATCGGATCATCTGACTATGCAAATTTAAGAGTCATAAGAGAAATTAAATGAATCTTGAAAGAATAGAATATTTACTTGCCGATGAACCACATTACCGGTTGAAGCAGATCGAGAAAGCGCTCTACAAGGACTTAATAGACAGCTGGAACGATGTCACTGTTTTGCCGACAGGACTTAGAGAAAAATTGGAAAAAGAAATCCCGATTACTTTCGATTTTGATACGGCTGCCTCTCTAAATGGCAACTCAATAAAGGTAATTATGAAACTGCCGGACGGGCTGAATGTCGAGTCTGTTTTAATGAAGCATAAAGGAGGAAGGAATACGGTTTGCGTATCATCTCAGATTGGCTGCCCTCTAAATTGTATATTCTGTAGAACAGGGAAAATCGGTTATATCAGAAATTTAAATCACTATGAAATTATAGAGCAGGTCTTATTTTTTTCATATTATTTAAAGAAAGCTTCCAGCTCAGTAAAAAAGGAGAAGTCTTTAGTAGCCCACGAAACTGTAAAAAATATTGTTTTTATGGGTATGGGTGAACCATTTCTAAACTACGATAATGTGATTAGAGCCATAAGATTTTTAAATGATAAGGATAAATTCAATATAGGGGCGCGTCATATTTCCGTATCCACTGCAGGGATCCCAGAAAAAATCAAAAAATTTTCAAATGAGAATCTGCAGGTCAATCTTGCGGTTTCTTTAAACTCACCGGATGATAAAATCCGCCGGAAAATAATGCCAATCGCACAGAAATATCCGGTAAAAGAAATTATCGATGCAGTAAAATTCTATATTGAAAAAACCCACAGAAGAGTCATGTTCGAATATATCATGATCAAAGATTTGAACGATTCGGATGCCCTTGCCGGACAGCTTATAAAACTGCTGGGCGGTCTTTTATGCTTTGTAAATTTAATCCCCTATAATGGCGAAGATTGTGATCTCAAACCTACACCGAGAAAAAGGATAA
Source organism: Candidatus Humimicrobiaceae bacterium (assembly GCA_036514895.1). GTDB lineage: Bacteria > Actinomycetota > Humimicrobiia > Humimicrobiales > Humimicrobiaceae > Hydromicrobium. Next base: position 6,088 of record DATBWH010000008.1, on the reverse strand, counting down.
ATAGATTCAGAAGTATTCTTGAAAATGGCGGTATAGCCGTAACGGAACGATTCAGATTCGGAGAAGATATAAATGCTGCATGCGGCCAGTTAATTTACAAAGAAATATAAAATTTTTAAATGAAGAAGTAAGTAGAATATTGACTATGATCCATAAATATTACATTATATTAGATATTATTTAATAACATCAAAGCACAGTGTCATTACTCGAAAGTAAGGGGGCAGTATGTCTGACTATACTATTATCGCCGAGGATCTGACTTACTATTATGGTAATTTAATTGCCGTAAACCATATTGATTTCAAAGTGGCCAGAGGGGAAATCCTGGGTTTTCTTGGCCCCAATGGCGCCGGTAAAACGACAACGATTAACATACTGACAGGACAGATGAAACCCAAAGGCGGACGGGCAATTTTACTTGGAATGGATGTTGCAGTAGATGTGAAAAAAGTAAAAGGAGATATTGGTGTCTGCTTTGAAACTACTAATTTATATGAGCAGATGACTGCTATTGAAAACTTGAATCTTTTTGCACGTCTCTTTGATATTAAATCTTTTGATGCCAATGCACTTTTAAATCGTGTAGGCCTTCAGGGGCGGGGGAAAGACCGGGTTGAGACTTATTCCAAGGGAATGAAGCAGCGTCTTATGGTAGCAAGGTCCATTGTGAATCAGCCTCAAATCCTTTTTCTTGATGAACCTACCGCGGGACTTGATCCAACTTCATCCCTGGCCATTCATAATATCATTATCCAGGAGAGAAACCGGGGAGCCACTGTATTTCTAACTACCCATGATATGGTAGAAGCCGATAAGCTTTCCGACCGGGTCGCTTTTATGAATCAGGGCAAAATCGTAGCTCTGGATATACCACTCAACCTTAAGCAGCAGTATGGTAAACGTGCCCTTAATGCAAAGGTGATCACACCGGGTGGTAAACTTGAAGACCGCGAAATTGCACTGGATACAGCTGATACACCAGGCAGCGTTAAAGAACTCTTTTCCAATGAGAAAATTGTCACTGTTCATAGCAGGGAAGCCACTCTTGAAGACATATTTATTAAGATTACGGGACGTGGCCTCGTAGAATGAATATACATATTATAGGTATTTTGATTTCTAAAGACCTGTCTCTTTTTTTCAGGAAAAGAGCAATACTTATATTAACTCTTATGGGTTTTATTTTTTATCTGATTATCTATTTTGTTATGCCGGTTTCTGTTGATGAAAACTTAGAAATCGGGTTATATTCTCCGGTATCACTACCCATTTTTTCACAGATAGAGGAAGAGGGTCTTGAAATCTCTAATGTAGAATCTGAGAAACTATTAAAAGAAGCTGTGCTCGATGGCAGTTATGTAGTAGGCATATCGATCCCTGCAGATGTGACGGAAAACCTTGGTTCAAAACAAAAACCTGTTATAAGTTTGTATTTTACTCCGGATACCCCACAGGAGCTAAAAGATGCTATGGAAATTGTAGTCAGAGAACTTGCTTTTATGCAGACCGGGCAGCCTCTTGCCTTTGAAGTATCGGAGGAGATACTGGGGCAGGATCTGACCGGTACTCCAATACCTCCGCGCGACCGCCTGCGTCCGCTGCTGGCTATCTTTATCCTGATGATGGAAATCCTCGGTCTTTCCAATCTTATAAGCGAAGAGATAGAACGGCGTACCGCCCGGGCTCTGCTGGTTACCCCCGTAACAGTTACAGATATTTTTATAGCAAAAAGTATCTTTGGTATAGGTCTGGCTTTTATTCAGGCAGTACTAATTATGACTATCATTGGCGGAATGAATACGCAACCATTGATCGTCTTAATTTCTCTGCTGCTGGGAGCGGCGCTCGCTACCGGAATAAGCTTTTTCATATCGGCCAGGGCAAGGGATTTTATGTCTGTGCTTGCATGGAGTTTCCCTGTTCTTATTATCCTTATAATTCCATCGTTTACTATAATGTTTCCTGGTGCAGTCACCGGGTGGATCAAGGTTATTCCCACCTACTACCTGGTAGATACTGTACACCGTGCGGTTAACTTTGGATCCGGTTGGGGAGATGTCTGGATTAATCTTTTAATTCTCTTTGGTTTCACTCTGGTTATATTCTATGCAGGCCTTTACATGTTAAGGAGGAAATTTCGATGAACATCAGACGTATGGGTGTGCTATTCAGCAAGGAGTTTCTTTATGGCTCCAGGAGTTATATATTTATTTTTTCTATTGTAGGACCGATTATTATTTCAATTATTATTTCACTTATATTCGGGACCTGGCTTGTTGAGAAACCGGATCTTGGTATCATGGATGAGGGAAGATCTCAACTTGTTTCGATGTTTGATGACATCGATTCAATGGATAATACTAAATACAATACTATTACTGAGATGAGAGAAGCAGTAGAAACCGGTGCCGTTGATATAGGCATTGTCATATCCTCAGATTTTGATGACTCTGTTTTAAAGGGAGAGAAAACGGAGATAAAAGCTTTTATCTGGGGAGAAAGCACGGCAAAGAATCGAAGCATAATAGGAGTGACAATAGCAAATACCGTAAGAGAACTGGCCGGTCAGGAAGCCCCTGTCGAGATAGAAACAATTACCCTTGGCGACGAAGCAAGCATTCCATGGAATGACAGATTGCTTCCCCTTATTGTGCTTATGGCAATATTTCTGGGCGGGATCATGTTACCATCAACATCAATAGCCATGGAAAAAGAGAAGAGAACAATAAGAGCTCTGATGGTAACTCCGGTATCAATTGAAGAAATTTTTCTGGCTAAAGGAATATTTGGTTTTGTTCTAAGTTTCTTTATGGGAATCCTGATTCTTGTAATAAATAAAGCCTTTGGTACCCAACCTTTACTCCTGACAGCAGTACTGGCACTCGGTGCCGTAATGGCAGCCGAGCTCGGAACGTTACTCGGAGTCTATGTAAAAGACTTTGCCACTATATTTACTATCTGGAAATCTGCTGGAATTATACTTTTCGCTCCTGCAATCTTTTATATGTTCCCCAATATTCCGGAGTGGATCGGTAGAATATTCCCAACTTACTATATCACCCAGCCTATTGTCGAATTAAGCCAGAAAAGCGGAGTTTGGACCGATATCGCAACGAACACTTTCATTCTGATTGCAATAGATATAGCTCTAATTTTTATCTTACTTTTTACCCTAAGAAAAAAGCAGTACACCGCAGCCAGTTAATTAATACTCCAGAAGTATCCCATCGGTATAATCCCAATAAAATAAAATAGTATCGTTTTCTTTGAAGTCCGGAAAACTTCCGTCATTTTTTACTTCGATTCTTATTTTCCCAAGGCTACCCGAAATCACCTCAAATCTTATATCAGGACCTTCGAATATTATAGATCTTACTTTTCCATTGAAAAAGTTTTTATTTCCCTGCGGTTTTCCTGTTATCCTTATCTTTTCGGGTCTTATAAAAAACACAGGGGGTGTTATCTTTTCTTTAAACCCGGAACTTTTAAATGCGCGTATTTTTTTTATACCCGGAACATCCCTACAACCTTTTTTAAAATCGTCATGCAAAAATATCTTCCCCCCGTTTTTGGTATCAAGTATAAACATATGATTATCTTTTCCTATAGATGAGACAGGAATAAAATTACCCGCTCCGATAAAATCTGCAGTAAAAATGTTCCATGGGCAGTTATAAATTGAGTCAGGAGTTCCCATCTGGATTATAATTCCTTCATTCATGACAGCAATACTGTCCGACATGGTAAGGGCTTCACCCTGGTCATGAGTCACATATAGAAAAGTGGTGCCAATCCTTTTTTGGATTTCTTTTAATTCTCCCTGCATGGAAACTCTAAGTTTTTTATCCAGCGAAGCCAGGGGTTCATCCAGAAGAAGTATCTTTGGTTTTACTATCAGGGATCTTGCCAGAGCCACTCTTTGCTGCTGACCGCCGGAAAGTTCTGAGATCCTTCTTGTCTCGAATCCTTTAAGGTCCACTATCTCCAGAATATTTTCAAGTTCAGTTTTTATCTTATGTGAGGGAAATCTCCTTTTCTTAAGTCCATAGGTGATATTTTCACGGACATCCATATGAGGGAAAAGCGCAAGATTTTGAAAAACCATCGCAGTATCCCTCCGGTTAGGTGGAATACCTTTCATATCTTTCCCGTCGATTATAACTACTCCTTCATCCTGTTCTATAAATCCCCCGAGGATCCTTAAAATAGTCGTCTTGCCGCACCCCGAAGGACCGAGAAGAGAAAAGAATTCTCCCTCTCTGACTTTGAAGCTTACTTTATCTACGGCCAGGACATTTCCATAACTTTTTGATATGTCTTCTACGAGAACGATATAATTCATCGGATTTAAATATGATTTAATCTATGGTTGAAAGCTCTTCCCAGAAATCATTGTAAGCAGCCACAACTTCTTCCGGAAAATTGAGCTGCCATACCAGTCTGGCAAGTTCTTCATCAGTATATACATACAGGTCTTTATTTATCCCTTCTACCAGGTCTATAGAACCGTTCACTGTTGTAGTATAATTGCTTTCGCTCACTACTGCAGCTGCAATACCGGTCCTCAGCATGAAATCAATAAAGTCATGTGCCCCTTCAGGATTTACTGCATCAGCCGGTATCATAAATGTATCTGTCCATCCAAAACCGCCGGTTGAGGGAAGGACATATTTGAATTTCGGATCCGAGGATTCAAGATTTCTGCCGCCGCCATCCCAGATATGGCTTACCCAGACTTCTTCGTTATTTAAAAGATCAAGGATCTCCGCACCGGTATCATAGAACTTAAGTACATTATTCTTGAGTTCAACTGCTTTGCTCCTTATGCTCTCCAGTGTTGCCTGAGTATCGGTAAGCAGATTTGCCCTGGGTATCCCCATGAGGTCAAGACATATCATCAGAGATTCTGCCGAATTTTTGGAAGATACTCTCTCCTTAAGAGCCGGATCAAATAATATATCCCAGCCTATCCCTTCCAATGAAGCGGTATATTTTTCTGTATTTACCACAATACCGCTGGTTCCAAATACATAGGCAATAACATAGGTATCTCCGGAACCAAGCTGCTCTCCGTCCCACATGCTCCAGTCCTGCTCCTTAAAGGATTCGGACACATTTGCATAATTAGGAATCTTATCCAGATCAAGCGGCTGTGCGAGACCCTCTACGTAGAAACGATTAACCTGGTTTTGCGTGGGCATGATTATATCCGCACGACCCCCACCTTTAAGGAACGTAAACATTTCATCATTCCCGGTTATCAGGTTTATATTTAAAGTTATCCCTGTTTCCTGTTTAAACATATCTGCAACACTATCGGGCAGATATCCTTCCCATACATAAACTGTAAGTTCTTTCGGTACATGGGTATTCTTACAGGCAGGAACAAACAGTGTAAAAAAAAGTGCAATCGCTAGTAAAAACATGAAAAACTTCCTTAGTTTCATAATCTCCTCCATCTTACGATTAGATGATATTTTTTATCGGATATATTTTAATATTATATCCACAGGGTAATTTAAAATAAACCGTTATCCCCTTTCTTTCATTAAAATTCTACTGTATATCTTTCTGCTTACCAGAAGAATCGCTATCATGCTAAGAGTGAATAATGTGATGAGAACGGATATCACATTGACCTTTGGCGAAATACCGAACCTCAACTGTGAAAATATATAGACCGGAAGAGTCATATTACCGCCAATAAGAAAATAAGTGACTATAAATTCATTCCAGCTGATCATAAAAGCGAATAACCATCCGGCTATTATAGCCGGCATCAGGATAGGGAAAACTATATCTCTGATACTCGATAACCAGCTGGCGCCAAGATCGACCGAAGCTTCCTGCAGGTCCAGCGGCATGCTTTCGATTCTACCCATAAGTATCAAAAATACATAACTCATACTTATCGAAACATGGGAAACTATAACGATTGGGATTCCAAGAGGAAAATTTATGGTTCTGAAAAATACCAGTGCAGCTATCCCGATGGTCAGACTGGGCATGAGTACAGGAAGTATAAGAAGGGTCAAAAAAACACCGGTTCTTCTGGCAAGTCCTTTTAAAAGCCCGATAGATAAGA
>DATBWH010000007.1:0-17863 GCA_036514895.1 Candidatus Humimicrobiaceae bacterium | reverse complement strand
ATAGATTTATATGGATATCCAATTGTTTGGTTATATTGTTGTTCCTATATTTTTTTAGGGAGAATACCCAGGGGAAAATACCGCTTTTAAATTGGAAAAACCATTATCTTAGACATCAAAGAATTTGCAAAATTTAACTTTTTTCTTTCTCGATATCTTCTTTCTCGAAACCCTCTTTTTTAATCTTCTTTTCCGTGTCTTTCTTTTTCGTCTTACCGTTACTCAGATTCAGCATTTCTTTGACTTTTCCTTCGATTTCATCCATTGCTTTGGTGTTTTGAGCCAGAAACATTTTTGCGTTCTCTCTGCCCTGCCCGATCCGTTCACCTTTATAGGAATACCAGGAACCGCTTTTTTCAAGGACTCCCAGTTCTGTACCCACATCGATAACGCTTCCTTCTTTGGATATGCCTCTTCCATACATTATGTCAAATTCGGCACTCTTAAACGGAGGTGCCACCTTATTTTTTACTACTTTTGCCCTGACCCTGTTTCCAACAGCTTCCGTGCCGCTTTTAATGCTGTCGATTCTTCTGATATCTATCCTCACCGATGAATAAAATTTCAAGGCCCTGCCGCCGGGTGTCACTTCCGGATTACCAAACATGACACCTATTTTTTCCCTGAGTTGATTAATAAAAACTACCGAAGTATGGGTTCTACTTACAACTCCTGTTATTTTTCTTAAGGCCTGCGACATGAGTCTTGCCTGAAGCCCGATATGGGAATCTCCTATTTCACCCTCAAGTTCCGCCTTAGGCACAAGAGCGGCAACCGAATCGATTACTATTACATCCAGCGCACCGCTCTTAAGCAGAATCTCACATATTTCAAGCGCCTGCTCTCCATTATCCGGCTGGGACAGCAGAAGTTCTTCGATATTTACACCCACATTCCTGGCATAGCCGGGATCCAGGGCATGTTCGGCATCTATAAAAGCTGCTATGCCTCCTTCCTTTTGAGCATTGGCAATAATATGAAGCGCAAGTGTTGTTTTCCCTGATGCTTCCGGTCCAAAAATCTCGGTAACCCTGCCCCTGGGTATCCCGCCTATTCCCAGTGCAATATCAAGTTCCAAAGAATTGGTGGATATATAACCTATATCTGCCAGCGAACTTTTATCGCCCAATTTCATTATGGCACCGCCGCCAAATTGTCTTTCGATCTGAGATACTGTAGTCTCTATAATCTTTTCCCTATCCATATCATCCTCCGGTTAACAATACTCAATTAAAATTTTAATAAAAAAATAATATTTTAAGTCATTATATTATATACTCATATTTTTATATTATGTGCAATTGTTCATAAGCCTATTTTAACATATTAAAAATATTTTTAAATAGCAAAATCATATCTATTAAAATATTTCTTATTTCAGACCAAATTCCCCTAGTATAGAATATTCCGCTCCATGTGGTTTTAATTGGCTTTCGAATAATGTAATATTCGAACAATCCAGTCTTTCGATCTTGTTCAATTTATATTCGTTGATGAGATGTTCCATATTCCTTTTATCTTTTATTCTGGCAATTGTAATATGAGGGGAGAATTCCCTTTTTTCTTTTCTTATTTTAATCTTTTCGAGATTGTCTTCCAGCTGCTTATAAATCTCTGATATCTGTTCTCCTCCGCTTCCGATTTCCAAAAAAATAACCCTCGCATTGCCAGGACTGGGAAAAGCATTTATCTTTCCGTTGATTTCATATTTAAATTTATTAAACTTTTCGGCCGTTTCTTTTATAGCTTTTTTTATCTTTTCTATCTTATCTATATTTATGTCCCCAAGGAATTTCAATGTTATATGGATATTCGGAGCAGATACTAATTTTATATGACTATTCTCTTTAAGCAGAGTTTTTATATAGTCACATACATTATCCTTTATATGTCCGGGAATATCTATAGCTATAAATAATCTTTTTCCAGGTCTTTTTTCACTTTCACTCAAATAAAATCCGCCTCTCTATTTCTTTTTACTTATAACCGCCCTGAGTTCATTAAGTATAAACTGCACCGTTTTGAATTTGATCTCATATCTTGTTCCCGGAAATCTTTTTTCGAATACTCTTTCATATCCTGAAGGTCCCAGTATGCAGCAATATACAAGTCCCAATTTGCCGCTCTCGGCTTCAGGTCCGGCATAACCGGTAACACTTAGCGCATAATCGGAGTTGAATAAATCCCTTACCTTCTTTGCCATGTCCAGACATACTTCTCTGCTCACAGCTCCATACTTTTCAAGGACACTTTTATCGATATCAAGTAACTTTATTTTAGAATAATCCGAATAAGATATGATGCTTCCCAGGAAAAATTTTGAACTTCCAGGTGTGTCCGTGATAATACTGCTTATAAGACCACCGGTTATAGATTCCGCTGCACTGATAGTCAGATTGCCCCCAATCCTTGCCAGGGCTTCTTTAAGGTTATCGGAAATCAAAGCATCTTCCTTTCCATAGAAGTAGTTTCCAAGCTTATCTGAAATCTTCTCTTCGATCTTTTTCAAATTCATCTGAGCTTCGTTATCATTCTGTGATCTTGCAACCAGTATTATTTTTGTCAGGCCCGGATCAGCAGTGATCCCTATCCGCACACCTATATCTCCCGCTTCTTCGACGATCTCCTTTATCTTTTCCTCTATCTCCGTTTCGCTTATATCGGTAGTGAGTAAAGTAGATTTCTTGATCTTAAAAATATTTTTTTCTAAATCTTTATCCGTTAATCTTCTTTTCAGAAAAGGCACGACATCTTTTTCGAACATGCTTCGCATCTCTTTCGGGACCCCGGGGATGCAGAATATGTGTTTATTTCTGTCCAGTTCTATTCTAAATCCCGAGGCACTTCCAATTTCCGGCTTAAAGGGAACAGAACCTTCGGGGATATAAGATTGACGCAGCAATCTATCGGTGATTTCCTGGCTTTTGAATTCTTTTATGAATTTCAGACTGGTTACATCAAGGTCTTTGTCTCTTATCAGTTTTTGATTTAGAACCGAAGCCACCGTGTTCCTTGTTACATCATCATCGGTGGGACCTAAGCCTCCGGTTATTATCACTAGATCGCTGAATTCCAAACTGTGTCTCAGCACATTGGATATCTCATCGGAATCATCACTTACGGTATACATATATTTGCATTCTATACCCAGTTCGGTGATTCTTTCCGCGATATACCTGGAATTTTCATTGAGTATTAATCCCAGATTTAATTCAGTTCCTATGCTTATAATTGACAGGTTCATATCCTTGGGTTCTCAAAAGGCCCTTCTAACTTTCTTTTTCTTCCAGCATTTTAATCAAATCTTCCTTTGAGATTAAAACTTCCCTGGGTTTGCTGCCGTCATATCCGCTGACGAGCTCTCTGTCTTCCATCTGATCTATAATCCTTGCAGCTCTCGAATAACCTATTTTCAGTCTTCTCTGTAGTAGTGAAGCCGATGCATGTCCAAAATCCACGACCACTCTTAAGGCTTCATAGAATAATTCATCTTCATTTTGAACATATTTTTCTTCATCGCTTATTCTTTTTGAGATTTCCAGACTGTATTCCGGGGTACCGATATTTCTTATATATCCTGTGATCATCTCTATTTCATTTGAGGTCACGAAAGCCCCCTGGATCCTTTCCGGTCTGTTGGAATAATAAGGCAGATAAAGCATATCTCCCTTTCCCACCAATTTTTCTGCACCCGGGCAATCCAGGATAACTCTGGAATCCACATTAGATGCAACCATGAACGCTATTCTTGAAGGAACATTAGCCTTGATCAGTCCCGTTATTATATTGACCGAAGGTCTCTGAGTGGATATTATTAAATGAATACCGACTGCCCTCCCCATTTGTGCAATCCTGCAGATACTATCCTCTACCTCGGAAGCCGATAACATCATTAAATCAGCCAGCTCATCGATAAAGACCAGTATGTAAGGCAGCGGTTTGAAATTCTCATCCCCGTTTTCATTTCTTTCAGCTTCGAAATTGTACATCTCCAGAGATTTGAAATTTTTTCCGACGAGTACCTTGAACCGGTTTTCCATTTCTTCCACTATCCAGGATAGGGCAGATGAAGCCTTCTTTGGATTTATCACGACCGGTGATAAAAGATGGGGTATTCCGTTATAAATACTGAGTTCAACCATTTTAGGGTCGATCATTATAAATCTGACATTACCCGGTTTTACTTTCATCAAAAGAGAGATAATGATGCTGTTAAGACATGAACTTTTCCCCGAATTTGTAGCGCCTGCAATCAGTATATGCGGCATCTTTGATATATCCATATAAATAATATTTCCGGAAAGGTTTTTCCCCAGCGGAACATTGAGCAGATTATCGGTAAGATTCTTATCGTCACCCGAGTAAATATCTCCCAGGGTAACTATACTCCTTACGGTATTAGGCACTTCTATACCGATAGCAGATCTCCCGGGTATAGGTGTCAGGATTCTTATATCCGGCGAGCCCAGAGCAACGCAAAAATCATCTTCCAGACTGAGCAGTCTTTGCACCTTGACTCCCGGTGACAATTTTAATTCATAAAGAGTCACCGTAGGACCGCCAACTACCCTGTCTATTCTGACATCTAAATTAAAATCATTGAACAGCCTGTTTAGAGTATATACTCTTTCCTTTACGCTTTGTTTATATAATTTGGATGGTAAATTTTGGGATTTCTTTAATAAATTTATAGGAGGAAGTCTATAACTGGTTTCAGAGTCGCCGCTTCTTACAATCGGTATTTTCAATTGATTACCTTTGGCTCCGGCTGCGCCTGTTTTTTCCATAAAATCCTCGGGCATCTCCAGTTTTTCCTTCGATATCCTGCTCATATTGTCTATTACTTCAATCCTCTTTAAATCTGCTTTTTCCTCATTGTTGTAGATTTTATTACCGCCAATAGCTGGCTTTTTCAATAAAACATTGCCATCTTCAGTTTGCTTCTCTAACAGAATATTTTTGGGCTTGAATTTTATTTTCTTAAATAAGTAAATTATTTTTCTGGCAATATCTATCAAAGAAATCTTTGTGATGATCAGTATGGATATGATTATCAGAACACCCAGTACCACCAGGGCGCCGGCACTACCAACAAGCCTGAAAAGTCCATAAAAAATACCTGCCCCTATTATTCCGCCTCTATCTTTTATAAGGACCTCATCAAAAATATTGGCCTGGACCGCCAGGTTATTGCCTGCAATTCCAAGTATCGAGAAAAATAACAGGAAAAAACCCCAGCCAAAACTGGAGGGCAAGAGACGGATCCTTCTCAGGAAAAAACTAAAACCCCAGATCAGAAGCATAAATGGGATCAAAAACTTACCTATACCGAAGATATAAGATAAGAAGTCATTAACCGATGTATTTATGATGCCGGAACCTGCCAAGCCATATACACTGATAAAGAGCAGGACCGAAACCATTATTATCAAAACACCGTAGACTTCGGATCTTCTTTTGACGTATTTCTTTTTTTCTACTGGACGGGTTGGTTTGTAACTCTTCCTGGTTTTTTCTACTTTTTTACGCTTATAATTTCTTCTGGTCATTTTTTAGGATATAAGATATGAATTAATGTCTGTTGGGACTGATAACCCTGGTTATTATTATAGGTCTTATCTCTGCTTTTTTAAAAATAAATTTTTCTATCCTGTCATTAATAAGTTCTTCTATTGTCGTTTTGTCAATGACATTGCTGTCGAAACAATTTTTTATGGTATCCTTTATGCTTTTTTTTGCTTCATTTAAAAGCTCTTTTAAATTCTCGATATAGATTATTCCCTTCAGGATGAAATCAGGTTCACATAGAATCCTTTTTCCGATATAGTCTACTCCAATTATTATAAACATAATTCCGCTTCTCGATAAAATCTTTCTGTCCTTAAGTACAATATCTTCTATGTTACCCATTCCAACGCCATCCACATAAATAGTTTGCGGATGTAAATTACCCGAAATCCTGCAAAAATTATTATTCATCTTAATGATATCCCCATCTTCGGCTATTATTATGCTCTTTTCATCCATCCCCATAGACTGTGCTATCTGGGCATTCTGGATCTTATGTTTATCTTCTCCATGAATGGGAATGAAGTATCTGGGATTAGCCATGTTTATCATAATTTTTATTTCTTCACGGGCAGCATGACCGGATACGTGAACACCGGCAATGGATTCATAATAAACATCGGCTCCTTTCTTTATGAGCATATTAATGGTATTGGATATGGCCCTTTCATTACCCGGGACAGGAGATGCAGAGATTATTACCATATCTCCTTTCATTATATTGATTCTTTTATGCTCACCCAGGGCCATCCTGTTCAAAGCCGACAGCGGTTCACCCTGACTACCCGTAGAAAGTATGATTATTTCTTTTAAAGGAAACTCTTCGATCCTGGATATTGGGATTATGGTGTCCTCCGGTATTTTTAAATAACCAAGTTCTGCGGCAACTCTGATTGTCTTTAAAATCGATTTACCGGATATAGCAACCTTTTTATCAAGCTTACTGGCTACATCCAGAACCTGTTGTATCCTGTGAATGTGTGAGGAGAAAGTAGCAACAATGATCCTTTTTGAAGCTTTTTCGAATTTTTCTAACAGTGTTTTTCCCACATCCCGTTCAGGCAGCGTATATCCTAATTCTTCGGCATTTGTGCTATCGCATAAAAGAGCCAGCACGCCTTCTTCACCTGCCCTGGCTATTTTTGAAAATTCGATCACTCTACCATCGATTGGATCATAGTCAAATTTAAAATCACCTGTATGTATCACGGTTCCAATATCTGTTTTTATGATCAATCCCACTCCATCCGGTACGCTGTGATTTACCCTGAAAAAATTTATATGAAATGGTCCGATCTTAAGCGGTTCATCAGGATTTATTTCGTTATATTTTACCGGAATCATGTTTCGAGAGCTTTCAAACTTTATTTTGATGAGTCCTATGGTAAGTCTGGTTGCATATACAGGTGCATTGATTTCTTTAAATAAAAAAGGCAGGCCGCCTATATGATCTTCATGTCCGTGTGTGAGTATTATTGCTTTTACTTTATTTTCATTTTTTTTGATATATGAAAAATCAGGTATTATAAAATCGATTCCCGGCATATCGTCATCGGGAAACATTATTCCACAATCAACTATTATGATTTGATTGTCTTTTTCAAAGACCATCATATTTTTTCCTATGCCGCTTAAACCTCCCAGGGGTATTAATTTTAAACTAGTCTTTTTTACCATGATTATTTATTACAAAATTCCAACTCTAATTTATCACTATCCAATTAACTTATTATTTTATGTCTCCTGAGTATTGCCTTAAAAGCCTGCAGCTCATTATCTTCCATGGGACATAATGGAAGTCTGCATGGACCTACATTTATATCCTTTAGATTCAATGCTTCTTTGATGGGAACGGGATTTGATGCTATAAAAATCCCGTAGAAAATATCCAGGAGGTCAAGGTGCATTCTGGCTGCTTTTTTAAGATCCCCACTTTTGAAACTGGTCACCATTTCTTTTATTTCCCTGCAGATTATATGTGAAGCTACGCTTATTATACCGTAACCTCCAAGTGTCAGTACCGGCAGTGTATCGCCATCATTACCGCTATACACAAGGAAGTCCTCATCGGTATCCCTGATTATTTCTGCAATCTGTCGCATATCACAGCTGGCTTCCTTTACTCCGCAAATATTATCTATCTTTGCCAGCTCAACACAGGTTTTTGAACTTATATTGGATGATGTTCTCGAGGGGACATTATAAATTATAATGGGTGTTTTTACTTCAGCTGCAATTGCCTCAAAGTGTTTAAAAAGACCCATTTGAGAAGGCCTGTTATAATAAGGCCCGACCAGAAGCAGGCAGTCCACCCCGATTTTTTCCGCTTCTTTCGATAATTCTATTGAATGCCTGGTATCATTGGAACCCGTTCCGGCAATGATCTTGACTTTATCTCCAAAATTATCTTTCGCAAATTTGAATAATTTTATCTTTTCATTGTCATCCAGAGTCGATGCTTCTCCGGTAGAACCGGAAAGTAATATTCCTTCGCTTCCTTCATCGATCAAATATTTTATTAATTTTCCGCATGAATCAAGATCAAGATTATAATCTTTATCGAATGGGGTCACCATCGCTGTGATTACTTCGCCTATATTTATCATTTGATCCTCCTAAAATAATGCCTTGGTTATATGTCTATTAATTTATCCAATCCGAAAGTAAAATTGGAAAGTTTATCCAGATTTCTAATGGCAAGAATAACTCCGGGATAAAAGGATGATCTGTCGATACTGTCATGCCTTATCGATAAAGTCTGACCCTTTGTCCCGAATATGACCTGCTGGTGAGCCAGCAGTCCCGGCAGTCTCACGCTATGAATGTGGATACCGCCGGTAAATCCCCCTCTTGATCCTTCTATAGTCTCGGCCTCACCTATTTTTAATCTGGACTCGCCAAAACTATTTTCCAAACTTATTTCTTCCGCTGTAAGTAAAGATGTGCCCGAAGGCGCATCCTTCTTTTTATCATGGTGCATTTCGATTATTTCGCAGTCATCGAAATATTTCGATATCATCCTGGAAATTTTTATCATAACCGCAGCTCCAATAGAAAAATTGGGAACAATAAGTGTTTTACTGTTCGACTTTAAGGCCCTGCCTTCAATTTTTCTTAAATCCTCTTTACTCAAACCTGTGGTTCCTACGATTATATTAAGGTTGTTATCAATGGCCCAGTTTATATTTTTATTGGCTGAATCCGCGGTTGTAAAATCAACGATAATATCCGGATTCAACTTCTTGATATCTTCATATGAATCATGGATCTTGTACCCTGTTTTCTTACCCGTTAAAAACTCTCCTATATCGACACCGGTATTTATGATGTCAAAACCTCCGACCAATTCTATTTCTTTCTCTTTTATAAGTTCCCCGGAAATAGATTTTCCCATTTTCCCGCAAATACCGAACATTATTATTTTTTCCATGATAATCCGCCTTTATTTAGTTTACCCAGTGTCACAAGATTCATTTTATCCGGTTTGAAATACTTGTTTGCTATATCGTTTAGATCATTTCGCTCTACCTTATCTATTTTCTTCAATATCTCGTCAATAGTCAAAACTTTTTTATCAAACAGAAGTCCTTTTCCCAGTCTGAACATCCGTGAGCTTATATCTTCGACTCCCAGAACGATATTGCCCTTTAAATTTTCTCTGGACCTTTCCAGTTCGATATCTTTTACTCCATGATTTCTTATATCTGTTATCTCATCCTTGACTAGTTTCAAAATCTTATCCGTATTTTTAGGCGAAGAAGCCGAATATATGATTGTTATGCCCGTATCATGATACTGGATATTACTGCTGAAAATAGAATATGCCAGGCCTTCTTCTTCTCTTATTTTCTGGAATAGTCTGCTGCTTATACTGCCTCCAAGTAAATTCGTAAAAAGAGAAAGCGGATATTTATCCTTGCTGTCCCTCCTGCAGCCCAGCCCGCCAAAACACATATGAACCGAACTGGTCTTATTGCTTTGTATGTTCCTGACATTTCCTTTCAGGATAGGTTTCTTTCCCGAAAAATTACTGTTATGTTTTTTGCCCACTATTCTGTTCGTATGTTTTTTGACTTCGTTTATCAAATCGCTGTGCTTTATATTACCTGCCGCTGAAATAACGGCCGTACTTATATCGAACTCTTTTTTGAAATATTTAAGTATTACGGGTTTTTTGATCTCTTTAAGAGAATTCCTGGTTCCCAGAATCGGGAGGCTCAAGGGATGACCATCCAGAACCGTTTCGTAGAAATAATTCATTATGCTGTCGGAAGGATTATCGTCAACCATCTTTATTTCCTCGACAATTACCTTTTTTTCGGTTTCGATATGATCCGTCTTGAAAGATGGATTCATCAATATATCCAATAATAGTTCCATGCAATTGCCAAGATGGGTATCGATAAAATCAGCATATATGCAGCAGTTTTCTTTATCGGTGAATGCATTGAATTCGGCACCCATTAAATCGAACTCGATTGCTATATCTCTATAATTTCTTTTCTGGGTGCCCTTGAAAACAAGATGTTCTATAAGATGGGAAATCCCACTGATGCTTTTATTTTCTTTTCTGGATCCGGTTGGTATCCAGAAACCCAGCGATATGGACCTGAAATGGGGTAAATACTCACTAATAACTCTTATTCCGTTATTTAATTCAGTTATCTCATATTTATCGAATTTTACACTATTTGAAGAAACTATTTTCTTATTTACCTCAATTCAATAAAATTTCAGATATCAGTTCTTTCCAGTCCTATTTTTTTAGTTCTGGAATCGATATTACCGACCCTGACAGATATTTTATCACCTATTTTTAAATAATCGTTAACGTCATTTATCCTTTTATTCGAAACTTTGGATATATGGAGAAGTCCATCCACTCCCGGGAACAAATTAACGAAAGCTCCGTAACTGGTTATGCCAACCACCGTTCCTAAAAACTCATCTCCCACCTTTATGTCTTCGATGCCCTTTAACATACCCTCTATTTTTTTCCTTGCCATCTCCATATTGACATCGTTGGAAGATGTAATGGAAACGAGACCTTCCCCATTATAATCACTTATATCGATCTCTTCCAAATCAAATTCTTCTTTTATGCTTTTGATATTTTTCCCGCCCGGACCTATGATCTCACCGATCTTTTCTTTGGGAACCTTAAAAGTAGTTATTTTCGGTGCACAACTTGCCAGACATTCTCTTGGTTCCGGGATCACTTCAAGCATCTTATCCAGTATGTAAAGTCTTCCTTCTTTTGCTTTCTCCAGAGTATTTTTTATAATATCCAGGCTTATGCCCTTTATTTTCATATCCATCTGAAGTGCAGTGATTCCGTTTTTGGTTCCTGCAACTTTAAAATCCATATCTCCATAAAAATCTTCCAGACCCTGTATATCCTTGAGTACTATACATTTATCATCCTCGCCTTTAATAAGTCCCATTGCTATACCTGAAACCGGATTTAATATTGGAACACCTGCATCCATCAGAGCCAGGGTGCTCCCGCAGACACTTGCCATCGAAGTGGAACCATTTGACTCCAGAACTTCTGATACGAGTCTCAGGACATACGGAAATTTATCCTCATCGGGTATCATCGGTCTCAGAGCTTTTTCTGCCAGTGCGCCGTGCCCTATCTCTCTTCTTTTAGGTCCCCGGAGCGGCCAGGTTTCACCTGTGCTGAAAGGTGGGAAATTATAATGATGTATATATCTTTTGAATTCTTCTTTTCCCAGGCTGTCAATTTTTTGCGCTTCTCTTATCGAACCCAGTGCCAGTATGGTCAGAGCCTGTGTTTTTCCCCTGGTAAAAAGTCCGACACCGTGTGTCGTTTCGGGAAATAATCCTACCTCACAGTTTATTTCTCTAATTTCATCAGGTTTTCTGCCGTCGGGCCTGATCCCTTTTTCCAGTATAAGCTTTCTTACCAGTTCTCTTTCAAGATCCTTGAAACTTACTTCTATACTTTCTTTATCTTCCGGAAATTCGGATTCCAGCTCTTTTTCAATCTCTTCCTTTATTATCATTATCTTATCCTGAAAATAGCCTCTGGAGGTATTGTCCAGTAGAGCCTTATTTTTATCATCCCCGGAATATTTAACGATATCGTCCAGAACTTCCTGAATTCTTCCTTCTGCCAGTTCTCTTACTTTCTTTTCGACATCTTTATTCAATTCGAAGTTAATTGTTTTTCTCTTTTCTTTGCCGGCTACTACTTTGAATTCTTTTTGGAAATCAACGATTTTTTTAATTTCGATATGCGCTCTCTCTATGGCTTCCAGCGTTATTTCTTCCGAGACTTCCTTGCCTCCCGCTTCCACCATCAATATTGCGTCTTCCGTTCCTGCCACTACTATGTCAATAATACTTTCTTCGATTTCACTATAATCCGGATTTATTATCCAGTTCTCTCCCGCTTTTCCTATTCTGACTGCACCTATAGGTTCTTCGAATGGTATGTCCGATATGTATAATGCCATAGAGGCTCCATTTATTACGGAAATATCATAAGGATTGATTTGATCAAAAGAAATGACTGTACCGATCAATTGGACTTCATTTCTTATGTATTTATCGAATAATGGCCGCAGGGGCCTGTCGGTCAATCTCGCATTAAGAATTGCCTTATCGCTTGCTCTGCCTTCTCTTTTAAAAAATCCTCCGGGTATTTTCCCCGCTGCATACATTCTCTCTTCGACATCTACTACCAGAGGGAAAAAATCCGTGTTCTCGGATGGATCCTGATTCATGACTGCGGTAATCAATACCCCATTTCCGCCAAATTTGACAAGAACTGAATTAGCCAGTCTGGCTATTTTGCCGGTCGAAAAAATCATTTTCTTGCCGCCAATATCTAAAGTACAACTTTTTTCCATTTTATTTATTATATTCTCCTTTTAACTGCAGAGATAAAAAAATACTTAAGTTTGAATTATTTTCTTAAACCTAATTCTTCAATTATTTTTTTATACCTTGCTATATCATTACTTTTTAAATATCCCAGAAGTCTTTTTCTTTTTCCAACCATAATAACGAGTCCCCTTCTGGAATGATGATCCTTTTTATTCTCCTTCAAATGTTCATTCAGCCTGTTTATCTTCTTTGTAAGAATAGCTACCTGAACTTCGGAGGAACCGGTATCATTCTCATGAGTTTTGAATTTCTCTATAACCTTTTTTTTGTCCTCTTTCACTAAAGCCAACTTTTCACCTCCTCGAAAATGTTCGAAGTATAATTTATCATAACTGTATATTAATTACAATTTTAACACTTTTTACTATTTTTCCCTTCCGTAGAACAAAAATTGCTTATAAACTCTTTTTAAAATCCTTTGAAATCTACCTTAATTTATTAAATTTTTACCTTAAAATATTTACCGGCATACTTTAAATCCAGCTTCATCCGGTTTATCAGTTTATCTTTACTCTCAAAAACAATTTCATCCCGGAGTCTTTTTAAAAAACTGATCTTTATTTTTCTTTGATATATATTACCAGTAAAATTTATTATAAAAGCCTCGATCCATTTTTTCGATTCTTTGAAAGTCGGATTGTCTCCCACATTTATAATAGCCGGAAGCGGTTTACACCTGCTTCCGATAATTTCGACGGTACCCAGATAAACTCCGTCCTTCGGAGTCACGAAAATTTCGTATATGTCTATATTGGCTGTAGGAAATCCAAGCTGTCTTCCCCGTCCTGCTCCTTTTACAACGATTCCTTCGACCTGCGGATCCCTGCCCAATAATTTTTTGATATCCTTTATCTTGCCCTGGGAATAGTATTTTCTTATGTTCGTACTTGAGACTACCTCGTTTTTTATTTTAAGAAGGGGGACCACATTTACCTTTATGTCGTATGGTTTTAAAAAGCTTTTTAGGAATTTTATGTCTCCCTTTGCCTTAAAGCCAAAACGAAACCTGCTTCCTACAAAAATCTCCTTTATTTGAAACTTGCCTATAAGTATGTTCCTGCAAAACTTATCGGGTTCCATCATTAAAAAATCTGAATCGAAATTGGCTGTCACGATGTAGCCAATACCCAGCCCATCTATTATCTTTATTTTTTCCTCATAAGGGATTATAAGCTTCTTGGACAACTCACTTTTTATGACATTGAGAGGGGGCTTATTAAAAGTCAAGACTATACTGACACCTTTGATTTTCTTAGCTTTTTTAATACAGGATTCCAGTATCTTCCTGTGTCCCAGGTGTACCCCATCAAAAAAACCTATTACTGCAACGGGGTTTTTATCCTTGAAATATTCTTTATCTATTTTTTTTAATTCTAGTAATTCTGCCATTCTGATTTTCTTTTTTAAAAAAATATCAAATTTTATAGATTTTATTACACTACTCAAAAATCACAATACTTTTAGTTAAATTAGATTTTTTATCTTTGATGCTGGAAATATTTATCTCGTTTAAAATCTCATGTATTGCTATTGTATTTTCATTACTATCTTTTATTTTTATTAAAATCCCTTTTTTGAGAAGATCGCTCTCTCCGGTTTTTACTGACATTATCATCTCACTGCTGATCCGGTTACCATTGATTATACAGCTTTTAAACTCCTCCTTGATATAAAGGACCGGACTACTTTCCAGTAATCTTTCAATAGGTATCATATATGGAGTGGATAATAAATCACTTTTTTTAAGACCACTCTTTAAAAATGATATGACATCGATACTGTCCTCAAGTCTGATATTTCCGATTTTTACTCTTTTCAGTCCCTTTATCGATGCGCCGCAGCCCAACCTTTCTCCTATCTCGTAAGCCAGGGACCTTACATATGTACCGGAACTGCAATTTATCTTTATTATTAGTAAATCTTTGTCCAGAGAAACCAGTTTCAGATCATGAATATTTATAATTCTCGGTTTTAAATCTAGATTCCATCCCTTCCTTGCAAACTTATAAGAAGGTTTACCTTTATATTTTACCGAAGAATATACAGGTGGTTTCTGTTCTATTTTACCTGTAAGTTTATCGAGGACCCCGGATATCTCTGCGGCACTGAAATCCTTGACCTCCCTTTCGGCCTGTACTTTCCCATCAAGGTCCCATGTATCAGTGACCACACCCAGTTTTATCTCTGCAATGTATTCTTTATTTAAAGTTAAAAAATAATTGAATAACTTTGTGGCTTTATTTATCAATACAATAAGCAGGCCCTCTGCAATTGGATCCAGCGTTCCGGCATGACCGATTTTTTTTAAAAAAAAACTCTTTTTATACTCCTGATGACATCATAAGAGATTGTATCAGGTAATTTGTTTATTAATATTATACCGTTGAAATCTTCAAGTATATCGGATTTATCGATCGTACCACTCATAATTTTATATTATCTTCTACTGCTTTCTTTAAATTATTAATAACGGTACCCAGACTCCCATTATCGGAATAAGCAGACGCCATCCGGTGGCCGCCGCCATTGAAACTGCTGGCAATCCTGAATAAATCAATATTTTTATCCGAGGTACGAAGGCTGATCTTGTAACATTTTCCTGCTGTCTGCTTTATAAGTGCTGCAATTTTCACCTTCTCCGCACTCCGGAGAAGATTGATCACACCATCCTGAGCAGAGAATGGCAGATCCAGCTTTTTAAAATCCTTCTCAAGAATATATGAATATATCAACCCATAGGAATCTACATATTTAATTCTTTGAAGAACAAGCTGGATTAATTTAAACCTTGCAAGAGGTTCATTTTCATATATATACTTATGGACCTGGGAAGGATTTATATTAAACTTCAGCAGCTCGCTTACCGCTTTATGGACAGTATAATTGGTATTGCTGTATTGAAATTTTCCCGTATCGGTAAGTATCCCTATATATATACCCAGAGCTATTTCATGATCCAAGAGTTTCGGGTAATGCTTTTGTATTAATTCATATAAAATCTCGGCAGTTGCTGATTTTCCGGTATCTACGATATTCAAATCACCGAAATTACTGTTATTCTTGTGATGGTCTATGTTTATTATATATTTAGTATTGGCCTTAAGAGCTTTATAATCCAGATTCATTCTAAATTCATCGGCACAATCAAGACAAATACAGATATACCCTTTACCGTAGTCCTTTATTTCCTTGAAATCTTTACCGATTTTATCTAAATAAGGGAGAAACTTATATTGATAAGGAAGTTCGCTGCTACAAATCGCTGCTGCATTCTTTTTTAACAAGGATATTAATTTATACAGGGCTATCTGTGAACCCAGAGAATCCCCATCCGGATAAGCATGTGTGATAATCAAAAAATCGTGATTGTCGTCAATGATTTCCGATATCCGTTTATATAACTTGTTTATTTCCAATCAGGCTACCTTCTTGATATCATTTTTCCTTACCCAGTGATTCCAATATTTCCGAAATTCTCATGCCGTTATCAATTGATTTATCATACAAAAATCTTATGACCGGTACATTTCTTAACTTTAATCTTTTCTGTAGATTCTTTTTTATAAAACCACTGCAATTTTTTAAACCCTCTAAACTTCTTTTTATTTCATATTCTTCGCCCATAATGCTTACAAAGACATCCAGCCATTTAAAATCAACGGATAATTTAGTGTCGGTCACCGTTACGAATCCTATTCGGGGATCTTTTACTTTGGTATTGATAAGAAAACTTATTTCTCTTTTCAGATCTATCTCGGCTTTTCTTGTCCTATCCACTTAAATCACCACTGACTATAGAAAATTATTTCTCCTCGTAAAACTCCAGTATGTCGCCTTTGCTGAGATCCTGAAAACCTTCAAGTCTTATACCGCATTCATATCCTGCCGAGACTTTTTTAATATCTTCTTTGAAGCGATGGAGAGTTGTAACTTTTCCCTCATGGATTAGTTTCCCTTCTCTTATTACATTAACCAGGTTGCCTCTCTCGACTTCACCTTCTAGAATATAAGAACCGGCTATTATCCCTATTTTGGGGAGTTTGAATATTTCTCTGACTTCGGCTTTACCCTTATCGATCCTTTTTATCTCAGGTTCCAGTAATCCTTTAAAGGCAAGGGTAATATCATCAATCAGTTTATAAATAATATCATATGTCCTGACTTCCACATTTTCCTTTTTTTGCAATGCTTCCGCTTTCTGGGTAGGAACAACCTCAAATCCTACTACAATTGCATTCGAGGCTGCGGCTAACAGTATGTCGCTATCAGTTATGGCTCCAATAGCTTTGTGTATTATGTCAATCTTTATTGTTTCTTCTATTATGTTATTAAGTGACCTTTCTACTGCATCAAGTGATCCTTCCGAACCAGCCTTAAGAATTATTTTTAATTTTTTTATCTCTTTTTCTTTTGATAATTCGGACAATCTTTCCAGAGTCAATGGCTTTCTGGATTCCTCAGTTTTCAATATTTTTCTTTCATAATCTTTCGTATTTAAAAGTTCTTTGGCCACCTTCTCATTTTTAACCACAAATAATTTATCGCCTGCTTTTGGCACAAAAGAAAAACCGGTGATCTCGACCGGTTGCGACAGAACCGCTTCCTTCAGGGTGTTGAGGTTTTCATCCCTTATTAACCTTATTTTCCCAAACGAACCACCGGTAATAAAAGAGTCCCCTATTTTTAATTTTCCTCTCTTTACTATAACGGTACCTATGGGACCCAGATTTCTGTCCAATCTTGACTCGATTATGATCCCTATACCTTCGGAATCAGGATTACCTTTTATTTCATTCAAATCAGCAACCAGCAGGATCATTTCAAGAAATTCGTCCAGATTGATCTTTTTTTTGGCTGAGATTTCTATACAGACAGTATCTCCTCCCCACTCTTCAGGAACCAGATTATATTCGGTAAGACTTTTTTTTACCTTTTCGACATTTGCATTTGGCAGGTCTATCTTATTGATGGCGATGATTATGGGAACACCGGCTTCCTTTGCATTATCTATGGCTTCCACGGTCTGGGGCATAATACCGTCATTGGCGGCAATAACTATTACCGCAATATCGGTGACTCTTGCCCCCCTGATCCTCATAGCGGTAAATGCTTCATGTCCGGGTGTGTCAATAAAAGTGATTTTCTTACCCTTGTAGATTACCTGGTAGGCACCTATACGCTGGGTTATTCCGCCTTCTTCATTAATTGCGACTTTAGTTTCCCTGATCACATCAAGCAGTGTTGTTTTTCCGTGGTCAACATGGCCCATTACGGTAACGATAGGGGATCTGGGTACAAGATCTTCTTCTGAATCCTTATAAACTTCATCAAGCTTTTCTTCAAAACCTACGATATGATATTTAAAGTTATATTCCTGAGA
>DATBWH010000006.1:0-12084 GCA_036514895.1 Candidatus Humimicrobiaceae bacterium | reverse complement strand
ATTTAGTCCGGTACTTTTCAGGCACCTTGTTATAGCAGAGGTAAGGGTCGTCTTTCCATGGTCCACATGGCCTATTGTCCCTACGTTTATATGAGGCTTTGTTCTTTGAAATTTTTCTTTAGCCATAATATTTCCTTTCTTGATATAAAAGTTAAATCTTCATATATATAAATATGTATTTATACTGCAATCTTGCTTCCTTTGAATCTTTCGATGATTTCATCTGCAATTCTACCCGGCGTAGGTTCATATTTTTTAAACTGCATAGTAAAAGTAGCCCGCCCCTGGGTCTTTGAGCGCAGGTCCGTTGCATATCCAAACATCTCGGCAAGCGGAACCTCTGCTTTTATGATCCTGTTCTTATTTCTTAACGCGAGGGATAATATTTTTCCTCTTCTCGAATTGAGATCACCAATGACTTCTCCCATATACTCATCCGGAGCAACCACTTCTACATCCATAACCGGTTCCAATAAAATAGGAAGGCATTTTTTCATAGCCTCCCTAAAAGCTTTTGAAGCGGCAATTCTGAAAGCTATTTCCGAAGAATCCACTTCATGATATGATCCATCCAGAAGTATAGCCTTGACATCGACAACCGGATATCCGGCTACCTCTCCGCTCTGCATTGCATCTTTTATTCCCATTTCAACCGGCTTGATGAATTCCTTTGGTATGCTCCCGCCTTTTGTCTTATCTTCAAATTCAAATCCCTTGCCATACTCATTTGGCTCAAAACGTACAACCACATGACCATATTGGCCTTTTCCGCCACTTTGCCTGATATATTTTCCTTCTACCTGCGCTCCCCGGGTTATGGTTTCCCTATAAGATACCTGGGGCTTGCCTACATTTGCTCCCACTCCGAATTCACGCAGTAATCTGTCGACTATTATTTCAAGATGCAATTCCCCCATACCGGAAATAATCGTCTGCCCCGTCTCATCATCTATTTCCCTTCTAAAAGTAGGGTCTTCTTCTGCCAGTCTTGATAGTGCCATGCCCAATTTCTCCTGTTCCATCTTCGTTTTAGGTTCGATAGCGATTGCAAGCACCGGTTCGGGGAAACTAATTGATTCATATCTTATGGGTTTGCCAGGATCACATATTGTGTCACCTGTATTTACACTCTTCAGTCCAACAACTGCTACTATGTCGCCACAGTAAGCTTCTTTTAATTCTTCTCTGCTGTTTGCATGCATTTCCAGGAGTTTGCTGATCCTGTTTTTATTGCTGTTATTTGCATTCATTACCTGTGTCCCACTTTGCAGGATTCCGGAATAAATCCTTAAATAGCTTAATTTTCCTACAAATGGATCGGTGGTTATTTTAAAAATCAAACCGGAAAAAGGTGCCTCATCGCTTACAGTTCTCTCGATTTCCTTTTCATCATGGGGATTGACACCTTTCGGTGAATTTATATCCGCCGGAGACGGAAGAAAATCCACTACTCCATCCAGCAGTGGCTGTACCCCTTTATTTTTGAATGCGGCCCCGCAAAATACCGGAACACCATTGACACTTAAGGTTATCTCCCGTATGGCTTTTTTTAATTCGGCTTCGCTTATTTCGATATTTTCGACATATTTATTTAAAATAAAATCATTATAATTGGCTATATTTTCAATTAATTCTTGTCTGTATTTCCTGGCAACGGATTCGAGTTCCTCCGGGATATCCTCATATTCGAACTTGATTCCCATTTCATCTTTGTAAATTATAGCCCTCATACTTATAAGATCGATTATCCCCAGAAAATCTTCTTCTCTGCCTATGGGGATTTGTATTGGTAATGGATTGGCACCAAGTCTTGTTTTGATCATATCAAGAACATAATAAAAATCAGCTCCGCCCCTGTCCATTTTATTCACAAAGGCAATCCTCGGAACATTATATTTATCGGCCTGTCTCCATACTGTTTCTGACTGGGGTTCCACTCCTCCCACCGCACAAAATATGGCAATCATTCCATCGAGTACCCTCAGCGACCTTTCGACTTCAACAGTAAAATCTACATGTCCGGGAGTGTCTATTATATTTATTTTATTATCTTTCCAGAAACAGGTTGTTGCTGCAGAAGTAATGGTGATTCCTCTCTCTTGCTCCTGTATCATCCAATCCATAACCGCTGCCCCATCATGTACCTCGCCCATTTTGTAAGTCTTGCCTGTATAATATAAAACACGCTCTGTCGTGGTCGTTTTACCTGCGTCGATATGAGCGGTTATACCTATGTTTCTTGTGTTTTTTAATGAAACCTGTCTACCCATTGTGTTCACCTTATATTACCATCTATAATGCGCAAAAGCCTTATTGGCTTCAGCCATCTTATGTAAATCTTCTTTCTTTTTAATACTGCTTCCTGTATTACTGGCACCATCCAGAATCTCTGCAGCAAGCCTTTCGGCCATGGATTTTTCCTTTCTTTTGCTTGCAAAATCAACTACCCATCTGATTGCCAGCGTATTTGCTCTTTCAGGAGACACCTCTACCGGTACCTGATAAGTAGCTCCTCCGACTCTTCTCGGTTTCACTTCCAGTACCGGTCTTACATTATCAAGACATTTATCAAGTATTTCCAGAGGATTTCCTTTTATCCTCTCTTCCAGAACTTTAAGACTTCCATATACTATACTTTCGGAAACACTTTTTTTGCCGTCCGTAAGAATCTTATTTATAAATTGGGCAACGATCCTATTTTTATAAACAGGATCCACCTTTATTTTTCTTTTTTGAGGTCTTCCTTTTCTTGGCATTAATAACTCCTTATAAATTACTTTGGCTTCTTGGCTCCGTATCTGGAACGGGAAGATCTTCTGTCTTCAACCCCTGCGGTATCCAATGTACCTCTTACAATCTTATACCTTACTCCCGGCAGATCCCTTACCCTGCCGCCTCTTACGAGTACTATGGAGTGCTCCTGCAGATTATGACCAATTCCCGGTATATAGGCCGTAACTTCCGCTCCATTTGTAAGCCTTACCCTCGCCACTTTACGCAGTGCCGAATTAGGTTTCTTTGGAGTAGAAGTATACACCCTTATACATACACCTCTTCTCAGGGGATTTCCCTGCAGTGCACGGGTTTTCTTCTTCTTTTTTAATCTTTTTCTTCCCTTTTTAACCAGTTGACTTATAGTAGGCATAAATACCTATCCTCTACCTCGAGTTAACAAAATATCAATACCGCAAAAAATGATTAATGATAACCTTTTTTGAAGACACGAAAAAAGAGATTATCATCTAAAAATTAAAATGTCAATATTAAAAAATGGCTATTTTCAAGTACTTTTTCACTATTTTTTAAATATTGATCTCTATTTCTTTTACGTCATCTCCTCCGGATTCCTGAAGTATTTCTATCTCGTCCTTATTCTCCTCCTTGTAACCGGGATATTCTAATTCATAATCTTTAAAACTGCTCATACCTGTTCCTGCAGGAATAGCTTTACCCAGTATCACATTTTCCTTCAGTCCGGACAAATAATCTATTTTATTTTCAAGAGCAGCATCCGTCAAAACCCTGGTAGTTTCCTGAAACGACGCCGCAGAAAGGAAACTATCGGTCACGAGGGATGCCTTGGTTATACCCATAAGGTTTTGAACTGCCGTCGCCGGTACCTTCATATTGGATATCAATTTATTATTTTCCTTTTCATAATTAAGCCTGTCCAGAAGCTGACCCGGCAGGAAGTGACTGTCTCCCGGATCTATAATGGTGACTTTCTTCAACATCTGTCTGGCTATTACTTCTATATGTTTATCATTGATATCCACACCCTGGGCCTTATATACATTTTGTACTTCTCTTACCAGATATTGTTCACAATCCTTGGTCCCGTTGATCCTTAATATATCATGAGGATTCCTTGGTCCCTCGGTTATCTGACTGCCGGCAGAAATCTTATCCCCATTTCTTACGCTTAATTTAGCTCTTGTCGGAATCTGATAGACCTTTTCCTGTTTACCATCTTTACTTTTGATAGTAAGCATTCTGAATCTGGAATCTATGTCTTCTATTTCGACCTTTCCGGATATCTCTGCTATAAATGAGTGCTCTTTGGGTCTTCTGGCCTCGAATAATTCTACTACCCGGGGAAGACCGCTTGTGATATCGATACCTTCGAAAGTCTTTTCATGCTTATGGACATGCGTCTTTCTCTTGGCAGTAAGAATCAGTTTTGCAAAAATCTCTCCTGCCTCTACATTTACTTTTTTGTTTATCTGCAGTACCTCACCTTTGGGAATGATCACATCTACGATGTCCCCTCTTTCCATTTGAACCTGGAAAATCAATTTATGGGGTATATTCTCTATATTGATCTCCATGATTTCACTGGTGTCTTCCTCGGTAAGATCAGTTTTTTTAATATTCAGCTCGGCCAGTAAGTCTTTTCTGAATAAAAGCTTACCATTAACAGGTGACTTTATGGATCTCTGAATCACTGTACTGGCGACTCCACCGGTATGGAAGGTACGCATTGTCAACTGGGTACCAGGTTCCCCGATAGACTGGGCAGCAATGATTCCAACTGCTTCACCTATTTCGATCATTTTACCCGTTGCAAGATCTCTTCCATAACACTTCTGGCACACTCCGGATTCTGCCTCGCACGTCATAACCGAACGTACCTTTACGCTTTCAATATTGGCATGTATGAATTTTAAAAGATGCTTTTCGGTGATCTCCTCACCACTCTTTATTATATTGATCTTTGTACCGGATTTATTTACATCTCCAAGGCATGTTCTTCCGACGAGATTAGTATTGGGTTCTCCTTCCAGGGTCAGAACATATAGACTTATTCCATCCTCGGTATTGCAGTCATTGATCCTTATCATGGTATCCTGCGCAACATCTACCAGCCTTCTTGTGAGATAACCTGAGTCTGCGGTCCGCAGTGCTGTATCTGCCAGTCCCTGTCTGGCGCCATGAGTGGAAATAAAATACTCAAGAACCGTCAGTCCTTCTCTAAAATTAGATTTGATCGGGCTATCTATAATATCTCCCCTGGCATTTGCCACCAGTCCTCTCATACCGGCCAGCTGACGAAGCTGCTTTATATTTCCTCTTGCACCGGATGTGGCCATCATATAAACAGGATTGAATTTGTTGAAGTTCTTTTCCATGGCACTGGCAACACTTTCGTTTGCCTGCGACCATGTTTGTATCAATCTCTGATGTCTTTCGAATTCCGTTATCAAACCCTGCTTATAATAATCCTCTATCTTCTCTATTTTTTTCTCTACATTGCTTAATATTTTTGCTTTCTCAGGCGGTACATTTATATCGTTTATACCTATGGTCAGACCAGAACGGGTCGCATACTTAAATCCGGCCTGTTTTATCTCATCTAGCATCTGAGTTATTGCATTTTGAGGATATCTGCCTATGCATTCAGCAATGATGGCAATAAGTTCTTTTTTGGATATTTCCCTGTTGACGAATTTATAATCTTCTGGCAGTGACTGATTGAATATTATTCTTCCTACCGTGGTTCTGGTCGCTTTTTCTTCGATTTTTACTTTTATGAATGTGTGTAAGGATATAAAACCATAATCATAATCCAAAATGGCATCTTCGAAGTTATTATAAAATCTTTCTTTTCCGTCTGATTTTTCTCTTTCCGAAGTCAAATAATATATTCCCAGAACCATATCCTGGGAAGGAACCACAACCGGTTCACCGTTGGCAGGAGACAATATATTATTCACAGAAAGCATCAAGATCATTGCTTCTGCTCTTGCTTCATTTGATAAAGGTACATGGACAGCCATCTGGTCACCGTCAAAATCAGCATTGAATGGAGGACAGACCATAGGATGTATTTGTATTGCTTTTCCTTCAACCAGTACCGGCATAAAGGCCTGTATTCCCAATCTGTGAAGTGTTGGTGCACGATTAAGGAGAACCGGGTGGCTTTTGATCACGTCTTCCAATATATCCCAGACTTCATTGCTTTCCTTCTCTACCATAGTCTTTGCACTCTTTATATTCTGGGCAAATCCTTCATCAACCAATTTCTTCATGACAAAAGGCTTGAATAATTCCAGAGCTATCTTCTTGGGGAGTCCGCATTGCTCCAGCTTCAGGTTTGGATTGACCACAATGACCGATCTTCCGGAATAATCCACTCTTTTGCCGAGGAGATTTTGTCTGAATCTACCCTGTTTTCCTTTGAGCATATCGCTCAGGGATTTAAGCGGTCTGTTTCCGGCCCCAACTACTGCCCGGCCTCTTCTTCCATTATCAAAAAGTGCGTCAACCGCTTCCTGCAGCATCCTCTTCTCATTATTAATGATGATTTCCGGAGCATCCAGTTCCAGCAGTTTTTTAAGCCTGTTGTTTCTGTTAATGACCCTTCTATATAAATCATTCAAATCGGAAGTAGCAAATCTTCCGCCATCAAGTTGAACCATTGGTCTCAGATCAGGAGGTATTACCGGAAGTATATCAAGGATCATATACTCGGGCCTGTTATCCGAATTTATAAATGAAGATAATATCTTTAATCTTTTCGTACTCCTGCTTCTTTTCTGGCCTTTGGATTTCTTGATGGTTTCCTTGAGATCCTCCACTTCTTTTACGCAGTCGATATTTTTCAAAAGATCCTTTACTGCCTCTGCTCCCATCCCGCCTTTAAAATACTGTCCGTAGATTTCTTTCATCTTTTTAAACAAAGCTTCATCCGAGACCAGCATTTTTTCTTCCAAATTAAAGAAAAAAGTATCGGCTCTTTTTGCGAGATCCATTTCTTCCTTATATATCTCATTCTCCTCGTTTAGAAGCATATCTGTTTCTTTGATGACTTTTGCCTTTTTGGCCTCCATATCCAATTCGGGAATTTCTCCCCCTGCGATTTTTCCCTTTATCTTTATATCGTCTTCAAATTCATCTTCTTCTTTTTCATGAACAAGATTTTTTTTACTGATGATCTCGTCACTTTCGATTATAAAATCGTCCTTATTCGTTTCTATTTCTTTAAGCCTTAGTTCATGCAATTCCTTTGCCTTGTCCAGAGCTTTCTGGTATAACTTCTTGATTTCCTCTTCTTCTGCTGTGATTTTTTCTCTGTTGATGCTGGTTATGATATAAGAATCAAAATAAAGTACTTTTTCAAGGTCTTTGGGGCTTATGTCCAGGATATATCCCATTCTGCTCGGAACTCCCTTGAAAAACCATATATGTGATACGGGAGATGCAAGATCGATATGCCCCATTCTTTCTCTTCTTACATTGGATCTGGTTACTTCGACTCCGCACCTTTCGCAGATTATTCCTTTGAATCTAACCCTTTTATATTTCCCGCAATAACATTCCCAGTCTTTTGTAGGGCCAAAAATTCTTTCGCAGAACAATCCGTCTTTCTCGGGTTTAAGAGTCCTGTAATTTATAGTCTCAGGCTTTTTTACCTCACCATTGGACCATGACCTGATTTTTTCTGGTGAAACAAGCCCAATTTTTAAGGCATCAAAATTATTTACATCTATGTTTACAACCATTTATTAAATCCTCCAAATTAATTAAATCGGTATTTAGCAATACCATTTTTATTTTTTTATCTTATCTTTTTTCTTTTTGGCCACTCTGATTTTCTTTTTTTCTTCAGGATCTTTCGATTTGGTTTTCTCTATTTTTTTAACCTTTTCCTTTTTATCTTTTTCTTCTATATCTATATCTTTATCTTTAGTGTCTTTTTCCTTTGTTTTCTTTACCTTCACCTTTTCCGGTTCACTTTCTTTTTGAAGATCGATTCCTAAATCTTCCACGGTTTTCATTATCTCATCTTCAGCCTCAAGTACTTTCACTTCTTTCCCTTCTTCCGATAATACTTCCACATCAAGGGCAAGACTCTGCATTTCTTTGATGAGTACTTTAAATGATTCCGGTATTCCCGGTTTTTCTATATTTTCACCTTTTACAATTGCTTCATAAGTCTTGACCCTTCCGGTCACATCATCAGATTTTATAGTCAGCATTTCCTGTAACGCATATGCGGCACCGTAAGCCTCTAGTGCCCATACTTCCATTTCTCCGAATCTCTGACCGCCAAATTGTGCCTTGCCGCCAAGGGGCTGCTGTGTGACCAGTGAATAAGGACCGGTAGATCTTGCATGTATCTTATCATCCACAAGATGCAGCAGCTTCATCACATAAACATGACCTACAGTAATATCATTGGATAATTTCTCACCGCTCCTGCCATCATATAGAGTAGTTTTTCCGCTCTCCGGCAGATTGGCGGCTTTTAACAGCTTGGTTATATCAGCTTCTTTTGCTCCCTCGAAAATTGGAGTTGAGACATATATAGAACCATCGCCTGTTATCTTATCCTTTTTATTGTTCCACCCTTTATGAGCTGCCCATCCAAGGTGAGTTTCCAGCACCTGTCCCACATTCATTCTGGAAGGAACACCAAGGGGGTTGTATATAATATCTATGGGTTCGCCGTCTTCCGTATATGGCATATCTTCTTCGGGAAGAATTACCGATATGACACCTTTATTACCATGTCTTCCGGCAAGTTTATCGCCGATGGAAATCTTTCTCTTTTCCGCAATGAATACCCTTACCAGTTCATTAACACCGGGGGGAAGATCATGTCCTTTTTTCCTCGAGAAAAGCTGTACATCCAAGACTTTCCCGCCTTCTCCATGCGGTACCTTTAGAGAACTCTCTCTTACTTCCCGTGCCTTTTCGCCAAAAATAGCTCGCAGTAATTTTTCCTCTGCCGTGAGCTCCGTTTCACCTTTTGGAGTTATTTTACCGACCAGTATATCTCCGGGTTTTACCTCCGCTCCGACTCTGATAATCCCGCGATCATCCAGATTTTTTAATGCTTCTTCACCTATGCTTGGTATATCTCTGGTTATCTCTTCAGCACCCAGCTTTGTAGTTCTGGCTTCCACTTCCTGTTTAGAAATGTGGATAGAAGATAAAAGATCTTCTTTCACCAATCTCTCGGAAATAATAATTGCGTCCTCGTAGTTATATCCTTCCCATGACATAAAAGCTACCCTTAAATTCTTACCCAGCGCCAGCTCACCCGAACTTGTTGCGGGTCCATCTGCAATTACCTGCCCTTCTTTGACTTTTTCACCTTCTTCTACTACAGGCTTCTGGTTTATACAGGTCCCCTGGTTCGATCTTTTGAATTTATATAACTCGTGAATACAATCTTTTTCATTCTTATAATTTACCTTGACATGATCGGCACACACCTCTTCAACTATGCCATCGTCTTTTGCGAGGATCAGCACACCGCTATCCCTGGCCACTTCTTCTTCCATTCCCGTACCCACGAGTGGCGGTTCCGGATCGATCAATGGTACAGCCTGACGCTGCATATTGGAACCCATTAAAGCCCTGTTGGCATCATCATGTTCCAGAAATGGAATAAGTGAGGCTGCTGCGCTAAAAATCTGTCTTGGTGATACATCCATATAATCTATCATACCCGGTTCAACTGTAACTATTTCATCACCTGAACGTGCCATGACTCTTTCTTCCATAAATCTGCCGTCTTTACTTACTTTTGCAGTTGCCTGTGCAATAACATAGTTTTCTTCATTATCGGCAGATAAATATTCCACCCTGGGAGTCAATTTACCGTTTATGACTTTTTTATAGGGTGTTTCTATAAATCCATACTCATTTAATCTTGCATAGGTAGCCAGTGAACCGATTAATCCAATATTAGGACCTTCTGGTGTTTCTATGGGGCACATTCTCCCGTAATGGGATGGATGGACATCTCTTACTTCAAAACCCGCTCTTTCTCTGCTCAATCCACCAGGTCCCAGTGCGCTCAGTCTTCTCTTATGAGTGATCTCCGCCAGTGGATTGGTCTGATCAAGAAATTGGGAAAGCTGACCGCTGCCAAAAAATTCTTTTAGGCTTGCAACCAGGGGTCTGATATTGATAAGAGACTTCGGAGTTATCGTATCGACATCCTGAGTGGTCATTCTTTCTTTTACAACTCTTTCCATTCTTGAAAGACCAATTCTTACCTGATTCTGTATGAGTTCTCCTATATTCCTGATTCTCCTGTTGCCAAAGTGGTCAATATCATCTACCTCGCCTACACCACTCATCAATTGAATTAGATACTTTACAATAAGGAATATATCCTTGCAGTTCAGGATATATTTTTCATTTGTATCTATACCCATTTTGGCATTAATGGCCTTTATCTTGTTTAAGATGTCTTTATCCGTTTCCTCCGTCAATTTTTGATCTATTTTATATCTGCCCACTTTTCCAAAATCATATCTCTTTGGATTGAAAAACAAGGAGTTTATAAGGTTTCTGGAACTCTCGACTGTGGGTGGTTCTCCGGGCCTTAATTTTTTATATATCTCGATCAATGCCTCTTCTTCTGTCTCGGTAAAATCTTTATCCAGAGTGTTTTTAATACAACCTTTTTTATCATATGCACCAAAGATACTTAGTAAGTCGTCATTGTTGCCGAAACCTACGGATTTCAAGAAAATAGTAAGCAGAAATTTCCTTCTCCTGTCGATCCTTACATAAGCAACGTTTCTTTTGTCAGTTTCGATCTCGATCCATGAACCTCTTGTGGGTATGACTTTACACATATAGATGTCTATTTCGGTTTTTTTATCTATATCAGTATCAAAATATACACCCGGAGAACGGACCAGCTGAGATACTACAACTCTCTCCGTTCCATTGATTATAAAAGTCCCTTTATCGGTCATCATGGGAAAATCTCCCATAAAGACTTCCTGCTCTTTTATCTCACCGGTTTCTTTGTTTATAAATCTTGAAAGAACTTTTAGCGGGGCGGTATAAGACATATCCTGCATCTTGCACTCGTCAGGAGTGGAATTTACTTTATCAAAACTATGGTTTAAAAATTCAAGCGACATGTTACCTGTAAAATCTTCAATAGGGGAAATATCTTTAAGAACTTCCAACAGCCCTTCTTCCCGGAACCATTGAAAGGATTTTCTCTGTATATCCAGTAGATGGGGCATATCTGTTAATTTTGGGATTTTTCCAAAATTATATCTCTGGATTCTTTTGATTTTTTGCATTAATTTGTTCTCCTCTTTAATATATTCTAAGTTTAGTAAAGCGGTAAAAGGGCTGCGACTAAATTAAAATCTAACCCTTTATATTGGAAAAAAACCATTTAAAATAGCATTGGTATTTTTATCAGGAAAAACTAGCAAACCACTAGTTTATCAAATATAAACCAATAGTCAACTATTTCCTTTAAATATCTGAAGGAAATATAGTTTTTATAAATGATAGATGTATTAATTTATGTACGTTATAATGTACATAAAAGTGTTAAAAACTATTTTCTGAAACTCTTTTTTTACTATTTTTATCGATTACTTTATTTCTACTTCAGCGCCGGCTTCTTCCAGCTGTTTCTTTATGTTTTCGGCTTCTTCCTTTGAAATCTTTTCTTTTACCAAATTTGGCGCTTTATCAACCAGATCTTTGGCTTCTTTCAGACCAAGACTTGTTAAGGACCTTACAACTTTTATTACCTGGATTTTCTTTTCTCCGGCTGATTTTAAATTAACATCGAATTCTGTTTTTTCTTCAGCAACTGCTGCGCCCTGTGCTGACACTCCTCCGCCTGGAGCAGGAGCTGCCATCTGCATAGCCTGAGCGCTAACCTTAAATTTTTCCTCAAGAGCTTTTACAAGCTCGGAAAGTTCAAGTACTGTCATTTTTTCGATTGCACCTAAAATTTCATCAATAGATTTGCTTTTAACGGCACTTTTTTCTTTAACTTTGCCCGTTTCCTTTTTTTCTTCACTCATTTTTGGTTTTTCCTTACTTTTGTCTTCTTTTTCTTCTATTTCTTCTTTTACTTCTACGACTTCTTTTTCTTCCTTTACTTCTTTTTCTTCCTTTACTTCTTTTTCTTCCTTTACTTCCTTTTCTTCTGCTTTATCATCAGTTTTTTTTGTTTCAGCCATTATTCCTCCTAATATAATAAGATAACAATAATTTATAGTTAATATTTTTTAATTTTTTATTCAAACACCCAATCCTGCTATTGTTCACATCAACATTCCACCGAAGATACTTGAGATGAAT
>DATBWH010000005.1:0-35771 GCA_036514895.1 Candidatus Humimicrobiaceae bacterium | reverse complement strand
TAACCAATCTTTTGACCAGGCTGTCTTGGTAGCAAAAAGGAATAAAATCAATTTTCCGGAAATAAAAAAGTGGGCTGAAAAACAAGATGAATTGGAAAAGTATGAGATCTTTAAGAAAAAATGCAGGGGAGAAGGTTTGCTTATTTAGTTTAACAATAATAGCCATTCTTTTTATACTGCTGGGGATTCTAAGCGTAATAGCTTGCCGCTATAATGAAGACGATATAGCCCCTATTAAGCTTGATGGTACTCAATGGAAACTTATTTCACTCAATGGAAGCGAGCTCATTGAAGGTACACATATTAGCCTGTACTTCCGTAATGGTATTGTCTGGGGTTCTGCCGGCTGCAATATCTATGGTGGTGAATACCTGACGGAAGACCCGGATATTTTAAATATCCCTGGGGTAGGTAAGACTGAAATGGACTGCCTATCGCCTGAAGGTATTATGGAACAGGATGATACCTATACTCGTTCCCTTACAAATGCAGCATTCTATTATGTTACCGGTGAACACTTGGAGATATACAGCGCTGATAAACAGAAGTTGCTGATATTTGAAAGAAAACCGGAATATCCAATGAATCCAGCCGATCTTGTTGGCACGAGCTGGCAGCTTATTTCCATAAATGGTGATCAGGTTACTGAAGGCCTGTCAATCATGCTTACCTTTGATAGTGACAGTGAAGCCTCCGGGTGTGCTGGTTGTTTTGACTATGAACTTTCTTATGAAGCTAGTGGTGATGATATACGGTGGGGAATAAGATCGGAAAGGAATGGCGAGCTCCCTCAGGATCTTGAGTTCCAGGCCCTTCGCTATACCGATAGTATATTATGGGCTTCTAATTATCGACTTACCACAGATGGGCTGGAGATATACACGGCAAAGGGAGATATTCTGGTCTACAAATCTTCCTAGATTCAATAGTTAAGTCCTGCGGTTATTGTCCAGTACAGCGTTAGCCAATAATCAACTTTATTGACAAGGCATTCTTTCCTGAACTTGTTGACTGCCTAGAGCTGTCCTATTCCAACAAAGTTCTTCTAATTTAGATTTAATCGTTAATTTGTTCTATTCAACTACGGCAATAAACTAACCTTATAACCAGTTAATAACTATACTTTTTATATCTAAAAACCAGACTTTCAACTGTTATATAGTTATAGATTAAGACTTATAATAATTTTTAATTTGTTCTTAAAAATTGGGTCTTTTTTGAATAATTGAAATTTATATCCAAAAGGGTATAAAGATTAGGTTTACTTCAATGGAAAGGCGCCTGTTCAAGGTTTTAAGAACAGAACCCTGAGATATTAAGTAGCCTGAATTGAATAACCAGGGCGAAAAGTAACTCAGGGTTTTTTATTTATTTCAATATTTTTATTAAATCGGTTATTTTATCTATTATAAAATCAGGTTTTAATAATTTGATTTGTTCGATTTTCCCAATTCCATAGGTGACACCGCAGGTCCTGATACCGGCTTCTTTTCCGGATTTTATATCAATATCCATATCCCCGACAATAATGGTACCTGTTCTTTGATTTCTATCTTCTATATTGATGACTTTTTCTATTGGGCAGCTTGAGGGCTTCATGCAGTCTTCATCGCCGGGTATTATATCCTTAAAATATTTTTCTATTCCAAAATTTTCTAGTACTTTTTTAATTGATTTCTTGCTGCCGTTACTTATGACCAGCATTGTTTTAGCTTTGAAATGTTCCAGTACTCTTTTGACTCCCGGAAATAAGCCGGATTCTTTTGTCAGGTTAGAATTCCAGTATCGATCGAAATATTTTACTCCTTTATCTATCAAACTCTTATCTTTTAAACCAGATACATTCTCTATTAAGTAACCTGTACCCTTGCCTATATACTTTATTATTTCCTTATCCGATTTTTTTTCCATTCCCAATTTGGAAAGAGCATGACTTACAGCATTGACTATAACTTTTTTTGAGTCAAACAGTGTACCGTCGAAATCAAAAATTATGATTTTTATTTCTAACACAAAGCCATCTCTTTTGATGCTATTATAACTTAAAAAAATATTACAACATTATATGCTGTAGCAGCTCGTAAACCAGAAATGCAGGCCATACAAGAGCCTTTAAGAAACCTATGACCCCAGCTCCGAAAGTGGCTGCCTGCTGAATGTAAAAGACTGCGGCGCCAATAAAAGCCATAAAATAAGCTGCACCTGCGATTCCGGAACTACTGTGATTTTTCATTTTTTTACTCTCCTTAATAGGTTGTTTGGATGAATTGTTGTCTTCGGTCATTTATTTCCCTTTCTCTATTACCATAATTTGATATTTTATTATAATTCGCTTTTTTTTAGAAAGAAATTTAATAAAAATAAAAATAACGAATATAGTTTTATTATACTTGTATTATAAAATTATTGCCTGTCACATTATATCCTTTAATTCACAATAAAAGAATAAATAATAAGATTTGTCACAAAGACCTGAATTTCTGATAAAATTGACTGGTGAAGCAGGAAGAAAGAAAAAGACATACAATCAGTAATATTTTAAAAGCCGCAACGGAATGTTTTGAAAAAAAGGGATATGAAAATACTCTTGTAACGGATATCTGCCGGAAAGCCGGTATAACTAAAGGCGGTTTCTACCATCATTTTAAAAGCAAACAGGATTTGTTTTTAAAACTACTTGATGATTGGATAAAAAAAGTATCTGTCCGGATAAACATTTCGGAATTCGAATCCGATGATCTTTATCAGGCGCTTATAAGTATTCCTAAAAAACTTCAGCCGGTTTTTGAAGAAAATAAGAGTCTGCTCCCGCTTTTTTTAGAAATTTATCTTAAATCTATTAAAGATCGCAGACTTAAAAAAGTTGTTTTGAAATCGATGAGTATGTATATGGATTTTTTTGGATATATCATTAATGTAAGTATAAAAAAGGGCGTGATTAAAAAAGTAAATCCTGATGATGTTTCAAAAATTCTTTTTGCACTTACCATAGGGCTTTTAATGCAGGGCTTGATGGACCCGGA
Source organism: Candidatus Humimicrobiaceae bacterium (assembly GCA_036514895.1). Taxonomy (GTDB): domain Bacteria; phylum Actinomycetota; class Humimicrobiia; order Humimicrobiales; family Humimicrobiaceae; genus Hydromicrobium. The sequence continues at coordinate 32,748 of DATBWH010000005.1, read as the reverse complement.
TGCGACTGATTGGGGAGAACTGGCAACTAAAAGTCTGGTGATGCTCCTCAAATAAAACTTTGCTTTTATCTCTTATAAAAAATTTTTATAAGAATTGATTTTCCTCTTGTAAAATTTTAATACATACCTTAAGATTGTATTTATTATTATTCTTATGCATAGGGAGGTATGATGAGTAAAATAGTACTCATAATTTTGGGAATCCTTTTAGCTGTCTGGGGAGTACTCGCCTTATTCGTGGCAATGTTAGCACTACCGACGTGGCTCGCTATTGTTTTGATAGTAGTGGGCATAGTGTGCGTTGTCGTTGGAATAATGGATAAGAGGAAAGCTGCATAGTTCAAGGCTGCATAATTTATATAAAAAACAGCCGCTATTTAATTAGCGGCTGTTTTTTATTATATGTCTTATTTAATATCTTTTTCAATTAATTTTGAAATAACCGAAGTAGGACTTTCTGCTGCATCCACACCCCATTTTTTATTGAAAAGCCATTCATTTTTGGGGTGATTTATGATAGATACGACCCTTGGCATATTGGGCTGAAGTTTTGAGAGCTGGGCTACGACAAGGTTATCTTCATCGTCTCCCGTAACTGCTACAACGACATCTGCTATTTTTATACCGGCTTTTTCAAGAATACTCGGATCACATCCGTCCCCGCAGTATAATGTGACATCTTTCATTTGTTCAAATCCCTCACAAGCGGTTTCGTTCTTTTCTATAATCGAAACCTTATGTCCCTTTTCGGCCATGTATTTTGCTACGCTTGTACCAATTTTACCTGCACCTATAATTAAAGCATTCATAATTCCTCCTATATTCCAAGAATTCGTTTAAGCTGGGGTATAGATGATGATGCTACTGCAATATGAAGCAAATCACCTTGATTCATAACTGTTCCCACTACCGGGATAAAAGCTCTGCCCAGCCTGGTTATAGATACTACCATAATCTCCCCGGGAACATTGATTTTATCGCACGCAAAACCGGCTAAATTAGTACTGACTCCTGTCTCCAGTATTTCTACCTCACCATTTCCAAGACTTGCCTGTGATAAAATATCGGAGTGGCAGATCAGCTCTTTTATTTTATTAGCACCCCAGGTTGTTGGTGAAATTGTGGTTATTCCCAGTTTATTGTACACATGAGCTCTTACGGGATCATAGATCCTGGCAATTACGATAGGTACCCTGTATTCTCTTTTTGCTATCAAAGCACCTACAATATTTCTGTTATCACCCTGTGTGACGGAAGTAAAAGCGTCTGCATGTTCTATGCCTGCTTTTTCCAGTACTTCTTTATCGAAGCCAAAACCGGTGATAGTGGTTCCCTTGAAGCTCTTACCCAATCTGGCGAAAGCCTTTGGATTAATATCAATTATAGTAACTTTATGTCCTTCCATAGATAAAAGATTTGCCAGCTGTGACCCGACTCTGCCGCAACCCATTATTATAATTTGCATTTAATCACCTTATTTTTTAAAAATAATATTATTTTTTTAAGTCGATCCGACTTTATTTTACTATTTTCTATGACTTTTGTGTCTTTTTTCAAAAAATCCCTTTTCATAAATTTTTATCAGGCATAAGATGTTTTTCTAAAATGCCTTATTATCAACTTTCTTATTTCTTCGAATATCAAAACGGATGGAATAAATAAGATCGGAACGATCCATGAAATCCATCCGATTGGATAATGATTGAAAACTCCATTGAGTCCCGGAATATAGATCAGCATATTCAATATGGCTACTTCTCCTATTATTGCCCATAAAAGCAACCTGTTTCTAAAGAATCCTGCTTTAAACACAGAATCATATGTTGTTCTGTTCGCAAATGCATTCCCAATCTGTGACAGAACTATTGCGGCAAAAGATGCTGTTATCGCAGATTGGTAAACAGGGCTTGAGACATAATTATTGGAATCCACTCCGATTTCCATAATTTTGGAAAGAGTAAAACCATTGTTGAAATAAACCATAAAAAACGCCAGCATTGCGGCCGCTGCTTCGATTGGTCCCATCAACAGGTACGCTTTGGCCATACCTCTGGCGGTCAGTAATCTCTCATTCCGCGGTCTGGGAGGTCTTTTCATTATTCCCGGCTCTGGAGGTTCAGAGGCGAGCGCAAGGGACGGCAGAATATCTGTACCCAGATCAATTGCAAGTATCTGCATCACCGTAAGTGGTAAGGGGATTTTAAATAAGACCATTGAAATGAAAGGAACTGCTTCCGGGATGTTACTGGCCAGGATGTAGTGGATAAACTTTCTAAGGTTTTCGAAAACTGCACGGCCCTCTTCGATTGCATTTACGATGCTGGCAAAATTATCATCCATAAGTATCATATCCGCGGCTTCTCTTGCCACATCGGTACCTGAAATGCCCATTGCTATTCCAATATCTGCAGCCTTGAGAGCCGGAGCGTCATTGACTCCGTCTCCGGTCATTGCGACGATTTCACCATTTTTCTTTAAAGCCATGGCAATACGCATCTTGTGTTCAGGCGAGACTCTTGCGAATAATATATTATCCTGTTTCAAAACTTCCTTTAATTCTTTATCGGGCATCTCTTCTATATCTGTTCCAAGATAAACTTTAGATTCACCCTTGACGATACCGATCTTTCTTGCAATTGTATTAGCAGTAAGACCATAATCACCTGTGATCATTATTATCTTTATTCCAGCCTGATAGCATTTCTTTATTGCTTCTTCTACCTCGGGTCTAGGGGGATCGATCATTGCCGTGAGCCCAAGAAATATCAGGTCCTTTTCGACATTATCAATAGTGTATTCATTTTTAGAAGCTGTCAGGTCTTTATAAGCAGTTGCGAGGACCCTCAGGGCTCTTCCTGCATAATCATCATTATACTTTAATATGCTGTTCCTCATCTCATCGGTAAGTTCCTTTATCTGGCCATTTATTTCTATTTTTTTACAGATCGAAAGCATCTCTTTTGGAGCACCTTTTACAAAAGCCGTGGCACCATCGGATGTTTTGTGAATAGAACTCATTTTTTTACGGTTGGAATCAAAAGGAAGTAGAAATATCCGGGGTTCGGTTTTAAGCTCGTTTTCATAATCAAAGACGGCTTTCTTAGCTATGACAAGAAGGGCTCCCTCAGTCGGATCTCCTTTTATTATCCAGGTCTTATTGCTGCTGTCGAAATAAAGCCGTGAATTATTACAATAAGATATTGCCCTTGAGAAGTTCTTGAATGTATTCAGGACCTCTTTCTTATCAAGCTTTTTGTCATCCAGTATAAAGTCGCCTTCAGGGTTATAACCATGACCGGTGACACTGTAACTCTCTCCATTCAACCAGATTTCTCTTACCGTCATTTCATTCTGGGTCAGGGTCCCGGTTTTATCGGTACATATTACTGTCGTGCTGCCGAGTGTTTCGACGGAAGATAATTTTTTTATTATAGCATTCCTTTTCGCCATTTTCTGGACACCAAGCGCAAGCGCAAGGGTCACGGTAGGGAGCAGCCCTTCGGGAATAAATGCGACCAGAATACCTATGGCAAATATAAAGGAACCTATAAAACCAAGTTTTGCTATGGTCAGAGATAAAATGAAAAATAAAATTCCTACTCCTACTGCGATGTATACAAGCATCTGACTTGCCTTGTTTATCTCTTTCTGGAGAGGGCTTAACTCTTCTTTTATTCCCTGGGTCAGGTTCGCTATTTTACCAAATTCGGTTTCCATTCCGGTTGCATAAACGATTGACTTGCCGCTTCCGGAACTCACGCTGGTACCTGCATAAACCACATTCGTAAGCCTTAAAGGATCGATATTCCTTCCTAGTATGGGTACTGTGCTTTTTCGCTGCGGGTCGGATTCTCCGGTGAGCACGGAATTGTTGGTTCTTATATTGAATGATTCAATGAGTCTTGCATCTGCAGAAATATTATCTCCTTCGTTTAAAATAAGAATATCTCCGGGTACAAGCTCCATTGATTGTATTTCGATAACTTCTCCGCCTCTTAGTACCGTAGAGTATGAAGGAAGAAATTTTTTCAAAGATTCCAGGGCTTTCTCTGCTTTATATTCCTGCATAAAACTAAAAATTGCATTTATTATAATGACAAGGATTATCGCGTATCCCAGCTGAGGCATATTGACCCCCGGAATAAAACAGAGTCCTGCAGCGACCCAGAGAATAATAGCAAATAGGTGGATAAAATTATCAATGAATCTTAAAATAAGGGATTTTTTTTTCTTTTCCTTGATTACATTTGGCCCATAGATCTCGAGTCTTTTTTTTGCTTCCTCTTCTGTAAGGCCATTTGGGTCTAATTTGAGAGTTTCGAATAACTTTTTTTCGTCAAGTTCGTAATATTCTATTTTCATATAAGTTCTTCAAAAAACTTTAATATATGGCTGAAGCCTGGTAATCAAAACAATATTATAGTATTTTTTCTGTAATTAGCTATTGAATAATCTAAATATTTGTCGGTCCTTCATTAGAGCAATATTAAACAAGATTATTGTATGGAAACTCGTATCGATGGTTTGAGAAATATTAAAATATCTCCGGATTGAAAATATTGGTCCTGAAAATTATCTATTTCAGGGTAAAAATTACTGTAACCGGTATCATAACCTCTTTTTCTATGGTTGACGTATCATAAGTTCCCCAGTCCGAGACTTCTGTGGATCCAACCGGCAGAACCTGTACCACACCAAGAGTTGCTGATTTTATGGCCCCGATTTCTTTACCGCTTCCCTCGGCGATTTTCTGAGCCCTTAATTTAGCGTCATTTATTGCATCCGGAATAAGATTTATTCGCAGTTCCGGGAGTTTAGAGTAAGTATATTCAAGAGACTGTGTGGAAAATATGACCCCCTGATCTATAAGCTGCTGTGTATTCTTTGCCATGTTTGTGATCTTTTCCACATCTGTTGACTGAATTTCTACGGTCTGTTTTAAAACATTTTCCTTAGGGGCATTCGGGTCATATAAATATAACTGTTCCATAAATACCGGTGAGATTATGAGGTCTTCTTCAGTAAATCCGTTATTATCAAAAAAATTTAATACTTTTGTCTGGTCGCTTCGCATCATTTGATAACCTGATCTTAACTCCTCAGTCGGAACGGTCCTCGAGAAATTGGAGGTCCATTTAACAGTATCCGAAGTAACCCTTTCTCTTACCGAGCCGGTCACAGAGAGAGTATCCTCCGGTGATCTTACCATATAGAAGGTGAAAGAACCTATGAAAGCGCTTATTATCAGGCATATACCCAAAATAATTGCAAAGTAAATTATTTTATTTGAATTTTCTTTAACCATTTATTACCTCGTAATTATATGTTTTAAACTTTTGTGTATATGATAATTTGTGTATATTAATTATCTTCATTAATGATATCAGTTTAAAGTATGTTGTCAATATTTGAGGAGGAGTTCCCATAGAGAATTATAGTGGATGTTGTCTTAATATTTTATCCTGGTATACATTTTATTAAAAAAGATTTGACAAATAAGATTAATTCTTATATAGTTATCATAATTAATTATAATTTAAAAAAGGTCTTATTTATTCATAAAATATTAAACAAAAGAAAGGAATTAAAATGGCTAAAGTAACAAGAGAAATGGTAGAAAAAGCAGGATTGAATGTAGATGAGATCATAGAACTTTTAGTAAAGAATGCAGGGGCTGAACTGACTACTTACTATTACTACACCATACTGAGAGCAAACTTGATAGGTCTTGAGGGAGAAGGAATAAAAGAGATAGCGGAAACTGCCAGAGTAGAAGATAGAAATCATTTCGAAGCAATCGTTCCCAGAATTTATGAACTGGGGGGAAAACTGCCAGAGAGTATGAAAGACTTTCATGATGTATCAGCCTGTCCACCTGCGGCTCTGCCCAAGGATCCAACGGATGTAATGGCTATTCTTAAAGTACTGGTTGAAGCCGAGAGATGTGCCGTAAGAGGTTACACACATATCTGTAATATCACAGCAGGAAAGGATCATAGAACGTATGACCTGGCTTTGTCTATCCTTAATGAAGAAATAGAGCACGAAAGCTGGTTTTCTGAATTCCTGGGCGAAGGACCATCCGGTCATTTCTTAAGAAGGGGAGAAACTTCTCCATTTGTAGGTAAATTTCTTAAATAATTGAAATGAGAATATGCTCTTAAGAGTAGAAGGCTTTGCACTGTAAGTAAAGTCTTCTTATTATAGAAGGAGGCTTATATGAAAAAAATGAAGTGGCAGTTGATCTTAGGAGTAATTTTAATATCCTTATCTGGATTACTTTATATATTCCACTATATCATCTTTAAAGATGTGCGCCATATTTTCATATATCTGGTGGGGGATATCGCATTTGTACCCATAGAAGTTTTCCTGGTAACTATAGTCGTTCATAGACTTCTGGGCGATAGAGAAAAGAAAGCCTTGCTTACCAAACTAAATATGGTAATAGGGGCTTTCTTTAGCGAAGTCGGCACCAAACTTTTAACCTATCTTTCGGACTATGATACGAGCAGCAATATCTTGATTGAACATCTATCTGGAGTTAAGGTATGGACGGCCAGGGACTTTAAAGACACATATAAGAAATTTAAAGGGTATCAGTCAGATATAAAAATAAATTTTGAAAATTTTAGAAATTTGAAAAAATTTTTAATCAAAAAGCGGGAGTTTTTATTAAGATTGCTGGAAAACCCCAACCTGCTGGAGCATGAATCATTTACAGATCTTCTGTGGGCTGTATTTCATTTGACCGAAGAACTGGAAAAGAGGGAAGACTTTGAAAAACTGCCCGGGACGGATTATGAACATCTTATTGGTGATACCAAAAGAGCCTATAATGCAATGATTTTCGAGTGGATTGCATATATGAACCATCTGAAAAACAACTACCCATATTTATTCTCGCTGGCTGTCAGAACAAATCCTTTCGATCTTAAGGCGTCACCTATAATAGGTTAAAATATACAACATGAAGGAATTTACAAAAGAAGAGCTAAAAGAATATGATGGCAGGGAAGGAAGAAAAGCTTTTGTTGCCTGTGAAGAAGACATTTACGATGTTACGGATAGTTTTTTATGGAAAGATGGGGAACACCAGGTGACCCATAGTGCCGGAAAAGATTTGACCGATGAACTTGACGAAGCCCCGCATGGGATAGATTTTCTAAAAAGGTTTCCTGTAGTGGGCAGATTGAAGAAATAGTTATTTTATTAAAATTAAACTTAATATCATAACTATCATTCCGGCTATAAAGCTTACTATTGGAAGATGGAGATATCCATAAGATTTGGAAACCGGTAAAAGCTCATCAATGGCTATAAAAACCATAAGTCCCGCTATGCCTGAAAGCAGATATCCCAATACCTGCGGATTTATAAAAGGAAGGAGGACCAGGGCTGTAAGTAGTGCCCCGATTGGTTCTACAACTCCGGATAAAAATGACCACAAAAAAGCCTTTTTCCTGCTGCCTGTTGCTTTATATATAGGAGCAGATACTGCAATTCCTTCCGGGATATTATGTATGGCAATAGCAATGGCTATAGCTATTCCTAATTTAACATCCACCATTGAACTATAAAAACTAGCCATTCCCTCGGGAAAATTATGAATGGCTATTCCGAGTGCTACGAAAAGACCGGTTCTTAAGAGTTTTTTATCGGTACTGTCATTTACTTTTTCCTTCTGTCCGATATATTCATGGGGTATAAGAAAATCTATCAAAAATATAAAGATGAACCCGGCAATGAAAGCTATACTGGCTTTGATAAATCCCAATTCCTGAAAACCCGAAGGAAGAAGTTCAAAAAAGGATATTCCTATCATGACTCCCGCAGTAAAGCCCAGAACGGCACTCATAAATTTTGAATTCTCTCTTTTAAATATAAGGCCAAGTATGCTTCCGATAGTGGTGGAAAGTCCGGCAATAGTTGTTATCAGTAAAGGTGTTATTATTTGTGGATCCATCTTTTAAAGGTCCAATGTTAGATTTTATTTTTAATAACTGTTTATTTACTCAAAAATTCATTTTATTATATTTATTTATCCTGAATTTGTCTATTGACTGAAGTAAATTTCTCTATTATCTGGTTAAAAAATAAGCTATAAAAGCTATAAATCTCTTTCAAGAAATCATAATACGAGATATAATCTAATCATTATAGTAGACTTACATACGGGAACTTTAAATGATTTTAGGCTGGTTATTTAAGCCGGGCCGTTGATTTTAATCGAATAAAAAATAACGATTTTTTTAAATAATTAATATGCTATAATTGTTTGAAATATTATAGATTTATAATAATTTTTTAGCCGGGAACATGGAAAAAGGCAATAGATTTTATACTATTAAAGAAGCGACAGATATGCTGGGGATCAGCGAACAGGAAGTAATGAATATGATCACCCAAAAAAAACTTCCTGCCATAAAAATGGAAAAATCTATAAGGATAAGAGAAGAAGATCTGGAAAAAATACTGAATAGTCTTGGAAGGAAGCCTTTAGAAGAGGAAACTGCGGCAGAGAATAACTGGACGATACCGATAGAAGAAATAGAAGGAAATGGTGAAATCAAAGAGGAACCTGGTGATGAAAAAACAGAATTGGAGAGGTCATACAAGGAACTTCTTAAGAAAAAGCAGGAGTTGGAAGAAGATATAAATTATCTGCAGTATCAATATGATGAATTTAAAAACAAAATCAAAAATCTGGTTTCTGATGAGTTCAAGATGTTTTTAAAAAAAATCGATGAAGTAAATCCGGTGGAAGGTAAGGAAGTTCTTCAAAATAATTTTGTAAATAATTTAGATATAGATGAAGATGAAGATCTAGATAAAACAGCAGAAAACCAAAAAGATGGTAGTGATGATGAGGAAGAAGCACTGCTGCTGGAAGATGATGAATAGATTGAAAAAGATTATTGCAGGATAAAGAATTAAATCGAACCGGAGAGAAGGGAGAGTAATAGGTTTAATTCTATTTAGGAAATAAGTATCCCGGCAGGGTAAAGCTAGTGTTGGTTAAATGAGGGTTTATTATTTTTTAGTAACAATAAAATATAAATATAAACTGACGCAAAATAATTTAAGGACTCCAAAAAGTCAGAGGTAAATTTCACTTCTGACTTTTTATTTTGGATTATCTTTATAGGCAGACTGGTGTAATTTAAAAAATGGATATCGAAAAGATTACAAAAGAACAACTGATAGATAAACTGGTGGAATTGAACAGGAAGGTTATCGATCTGGAGAAATATGAAGCACAATCTATTCAGCTGATAGAATCGCTTGCAGAAAGCGAAGGAAAATACAATAGTCTGATCGAAACGGGGTCTGTAGGTATCATAACAATAAACAGCAAAGGAATAATAACATCATGCAACGATGCCGTACTTGATTTTTCAGGTTATTCCCGCGAGGAATTAATTGGTAAATATTTCACAAAGCGAGTCAATCTAAGCACAAAAGATATTCCAAAATATCTCGAGATATTCAAGGCTATTCTGGATGGAAAAGAGGTAAGCTCATTTGAAATCACACAACACCGAAAAAATGGAGATGTTCTTTTTGGAGAGGTTTATTTTGGACCTTTGAAAAATAAAGACAATAAAATTACAGGTTTCAGGATGATTATCAAAGACATCACAGAAAAGAAGAAACTGGAAAATAAGTTCCGGGAAAGCGGAGAAAAATTCGATACGCTTTTTAGGTTTTCAATGGAGGGAATCGTTATTCATGATAATGGAAAAATTTTAGGGATCAATGATGCTTTTGCAATTATATTCGGATGCAGTCCTTCCTATGCTGCCGGCAGGAATTTGCTGGATTTTATAGCGCCTGAATATAAGGAGATTATGACTGAAAAAATAAAATCTGGATACGAAATTCCTTATGAAGTAATAGGGCTGAAAAATAACGGTAACAGGATATTCATCGAAGTAACCGGCAGGCCGATTGTACATCAGGGCAATAATGTAAGGGTAGAGATCATCAATAATATCAGTGAGCGTAAAAAAGCGGAGAAAAGAATTAGATATTTGAGCTTTCATGATAAATTGACGGAACTTTACAACAGGACTTATTTTGAGAAAGTACTGATAAACATTTATAAGGACAGAGATCTGCCCTTAAACTTTATGATATGTGATTTAAATGGACTCAGATTGGTAAATGATGCTTTTGGCTATAATGAAGGTGATAAATTATTAAAGAGAGTAGCTAAGATATTGAAATTCTGTTCCCGCGAAGAGGATATCATTGCCAGATGGGGGGAGGATGAATTTTTTGTACTTATGCCGCGGTCTACCGAAGATGATGTGGAAGAGGCATCAAACAAGATAAAGAGAATCTGTGAAAAAACTCAGGACCAAAAGATACCTTTAAACATTTCGATGGGAATTTCGACGAGAGAAAGCCGGGATCAGGATTTAAAGGATGTTATAAGAGAAGCTGAAAACAATATGTATAAAAATAAGCTGCTCAAAAGAAAGAGTATTTATAATTCTATTATTTCCTCTCTGGAAAGAATATTATGGGAAAAGAACCGGGAGACAAAAGAGCACGCGGAACGCCTTAAAAGGCTGGCTCTAGAGCTCGGAATGGCGATCAATCTGCCGCAAGATAAACTTGATGAGCTGGTACTTCTTTCCGCTCTACACGACATTGGAAAAGTAGCCATCCCTGATACTATCTTAATGAAAAAAGGCAAATTAAATTCCAAAGAATGGAAAATCATAAAAAGGCATCCGGAAATAGGATATAAGATTGCTGAATCGACCCCGCAAATCGCATCTATAGCCGAGGATATTCTATCACATCATGAATGGTGGAATGGAGACGGCTATCCCCAGGGACTAAAGGGTAAAGATATTCCCGTTAATGCATGTATTGCTTCTATTGTAGATGCTTATGATGTTATGACATTTGGAAGGCATTACAAAGAAGCGATTACTGAAGAAGAAGCAAAAGAAGAACTCAGGAGATGTTCGGGAACTCAATTTAATCCAATGTTAGTCGAAAGATTTGTTATGTCCCGGGAAAAAATGAATTGATATAGATGAGATATGCATTTACAAAGGTTATTTTTATAGTAGTATCATTTTTTTTGATTTTAAGCTTTTCAGGCTGTGTCAGGACTATCGACACGGATATCAATGATGATAAAATCGGAGTTATTGTAAGTATACCGCCGCAGGCTGAATTTGTAGAAAAAGTCGGCGGCGATAAAGTAATCGTCACGGTAATGGTTCCTCCGGGAGCTAATCCTCATACTTATGAACCTTCTCCTGTTCAGCTGGAAGAAGTAAGCAGAGCTCAAATATATGCCAAAGTCGGTTCTGCCGGGGCCGGTTCCGGGATCGAGTTTGAACTGGTGTGGATGGATAAGATAATCGATATAAATAGAAAAATGCTTGTAGTGGACTCATCCAGAGGTGTAAAGTTTTTTGCTGTAACTTATGAAAATGGTGTACCTGTGGATTATAATGAATATGATAAGAACAGCATGGATGAAAGCAAGCTGAAAGGTATCGATCCCCACATCTGGCTTTCACCGTCAAATGCAAAAATAATGTCAGAAAATATTTACGAGGGATTGGTTCGAGTAGATCCTGGAAATGAGAAATATTATAAGAAAAATCTGGAAAATTATCTGACAGAACTGGACATGCTGGATGAAGAGATAAGTCAAATGTTTTCAGAAAAAGAAAATAAAGTGATAATGGTCTTTCATCCGACCTGGACTTATTTTGCATTGGATTACGGTATCAAACAGATGGCTATTGAAGAAGAGGGAAAGGAACCTACTGCTGAAGGTATAAAAGATTTGATAGATAAAGCAAGGCAGTACGATATCAAAGTGATTTTTGCCTCTCTGGAATTCAGCACCAAAAGCGCCGAAGCTATTGCGAAAGAAATCGGAGGATCCGTTATGCCCGTAAGTTCACTAAAGAAAAATTATGTGGAAAACATGAAAGAAGTTGCCAGGGCTTTTGCAGGATCGATGAAATGAGATTTGATTCTATCAGGAACCGTTTAATATGAAAAACGATATACTGGTTGATCTGAAAAATATAAACTTTTATTATGGTGAGATACCTGTCCTTGAAGATGTAAACTTTTCTATAAAAAGGAATGATTTCATAGCTATAATAGGTCCCAACGGAGGGGGGAAAACTACACTACTCAAGATTATGCTGGGACTATTGAAACCGGATTCGGGAACGGTCAGGGTCTTTGGTAAAGGTCCCAAAGATGGCAGAAAATCAATTGGTTATTTACCGCAAAATATCTCTTTTGACTTAAATTTTCCAATCAATGTATTTGATATGGTTATTATGGGGAGATACAGGGGACCCATAAAAAAATACTCGGAAAATGATGTGAAATCCGTTCTGAATGCTCTGGAAACCGTAGGAATGCTTGAATATAAAAACAGACACATAAGCATGCTGTCTGCCGGTCAATTACAGAGAATCCTTATCGCCAGAGCTATAGCAAGGGAACCGGAACTACTTTTACTTGATGAACCTATGTCAAGCGTTGATCCGGAAACACAAAGATCTATTTATGAATTATTTCTTGAATTGAACAAGAAGATGGCTGTTGTATTTGTGACCCATGATATCGGTGCAATTTCAGTTTATATCGACAGGGTCCTCTGCCTTAACAGGAAACTTTTCTATCATGGTCCAAAGGAAGGCAGTCTGGGTAAACTTGAAGAAGCCTACAGCTGTCCGGTAGAAATACTGGCTCATGGGATTCCGCACAGGGTACTGAGGAGGCATAAAAAGTAATGGAAATCTTTCAATATGAATTTATGAGAAATGCCATAATAGCCGCAGTTCTTGTAAATATAACTTGCGGTATTGTCGGCACTTATGTAGTCATCAAAAAGCTGGTTTTTATAAGCGGGGGAATTTCGCATGCAGCTTTCGGAGGTATAGGACTGGGTTACTTTTTGGGAATAAATCCGATTGTTGCCGCCGTTCCTTTCAGTCTTCTGTCTGCAATTACGATAGGCCTTATAAGCAAGAGAAGCAAATTAAGCGAAGATGCGGCAATAGGAATTATCTGGGCAGCCGGGATGGCTATGGGTATCATATTTATCAATTTGACTCCTGGTTATGCACCGGACCTCTTCAGTTATTTATTTGGAAATATTCTGACTATTCCTGTATCGGACCTGTATATTATGCTTATATTGGATTCAATAATCATTTTGATCATAGTACTGTTTTTTAAAGAATTCTATGCAGTATCTTTCGACGAAGAATTTTCAACAGTAATAGGCATCCCCAACAGGATCATATATCTTACACTCCTGTGTATGGTCGCTTTAAGTGTAGTTATACTTATAAGGATTGTCGGTATTATTCTGGTCATTGCTCTGCTTACAATACCGTCATCGATATGCAGACAATTTACTTACAATATTAAAAAATTAATAATAAGCTCGATTCTTACGGGAGTTGTATTGACCATAGCCGGACTGTGGATTTCTTATCTGTTGAATCTGGCATCCGGTGCAACCATAATCATACTTCTGGCGGTAGTTTTCTTTGTCTCTTTTTTTGCTAAAAAGATTTTTTTATCTTTCAAATTCTTCTGATTCTGATACTAATTTTTTAAAATTTGCACTTATTATATAAGATAAAATATAATGTCACTGGTTATATTCAATAAAATTAAAAAAGGATTGGTTTAAAATGAGTATAAAAAAAATAAAAGAAAATGTTTATTATGTTGGAGCTATAGACTGGGATAGAAAGTTGTTCGATGAATTGATACCTCTTCCTTACGGGACCTCATATAATTCTTATCTAATAAAAGGATCGGAAAAAACCGCTCTTCTTGATAGTGTGGACCCTACGATGTATGATACCCTGACGGGAAACTTAAAAGAAGTGGATGCCGGCAAGATAGATTATATAATATCCCATCATGCGGAGCAGGACCATTCGGGATCTCTGCCGGAACTCATCAAGGCATATCCGCAATCTATAATAGTCACAAACGAAAAATGCAAGTCGTTTCTTATGGATTTACTCTTGATACCCGAAGAAAGGTTTCTAGTGATAAATGATGGGGATACGATTTCTCTGGGCGATAAGACTTTACAGTTTATTTTTACTCCATGGGTTCACTGGCCCGAAACAATGTCCACTTATTTAAGGGAAGATAAAATTCTTTTCAGCTGCGATTTTTTTGGCTCTCATTATGCAACGGATGAACTTTTTGTAAGAGATGAAAATAAGATATATATTGCCGCTAAACGTTATTATGCAGAGATTATGATGCCTTTCCGGGTAACTATAATAAAAAATCTGGATAGGATAAAGGATCTGGATATCGAAGTGATTGCTCCCAGCCATGGTCCGATTTACGGCAGGCCGGCCTTTATTGTCGATGCTTACAAAGACTGGTCTTCTGACAGAGTAAAAAATGAAGTAATAATTCCATATATATCCATGCACGGCAGTACAGAAAAGATGGTCGAATATCTCAGCAAATCTTTGACAAAGAAAGGTATAACGGTCAAAGTTTTCCATCTTACCGATTCCGATATAGGAGAAGTTGCAATGGCTCTTGTCGATGCAGCTACAGTGGTTATTGCAACACCTACGGTACTTGCCGGCCCGCATCCAAATACAATCTATGCAGCATACCTGGTTAAAGCTTTAAGGCCGAAATTAAAATTCATCTCGATCATCGGATCTTACGGATGGGGCGGAAGAACCGCTGAGATACTTACAGATTTGGTTTCTTCTTTAAAAGCAGAGATCATCGAACCGGTTATCATAAAGGGATATCCAAAAGAAGCTGATTTTAGGATGCTGGATGAATTGGCAGAAAAAATAAGTAATAAACACAGAGAAAATTCTATTAAAGATTAAAGGTTAAACAGTTTCCTTTAATCAACATAAAAATGAGAAAAGAAATCAACGTTAAGACGAGAATCGTTGGACTTAAAGAAGAACTCGATAAGTTATATTCAAGCTATAATGATAGAAAGTTCATCCATCCTGATCCGCTGGAATTTTTATATGATTATGAAAATACGGACGACCGCGAAATTGCAGGACTTATTGCTTCAGTACTTGCATATGGAAGAGTGACCCAGATATTGAAAAGTGTAAAGCTGGTATTGGAAAGAATGACGCCAGGCCCATATTTATTCTTAAAAGAATCTTCTCCTGATATGATTCATGATATCTTTAAAGATTTTAAACACAGATTTACGACCGGCCGTGAATTATCATGTCTTCTTATAAATATAAAAAATACAATAACCAAATACGGGTCATTGAATGCATGTTTTTTACAGGGCATGAAAGAAGAAGAAAAAACGATTCTTTCTGCTGCTTTGGATTTTGCAAAAAATCTCAATCTTTCTACTGAAAACAGGTGCGATAGCCTCATACCTTCACCGATGGGCGGAAGCGCATTCAAGAGGTTGAATCTTTATCTGCGCTGGATGGTACGTAAGGACAATGTGGATCCGGGGGGATGGATCGGGGTACCAAGGTCAAAATTAATTGTCCCGCTTGATACCCATATGTACAGAATTTCATCAGGACTTGGTTTTACAACAAGAAAACAGGCCGATATCAAAACGGCTCTTGAGGTAACGGATGCATTAAGAAAGCTTGATGAAAGTGATCCTGTAAAATATGATTTTGCTCTTACAAGGCTTGGAATGAATAATATTTACGGGTCTTTATTAAAAAAATATATTTAATGTTTTTAACCTGTAAAGAATGATTGTATAATGATAGGGAATTTTTACTTAAAAAAATGTGATTTAATTTTAAAAAAGGAGTAAGCCATGGTGAAAAAAATACTTTCCGGGGCCAGGTATTTTCTGATAGTCGTTCTGGTAGGAATTTTAGTCATAACTATTTTCCCCACAATTCTTAGCGGCGGATCAGCTGAACAGGTGCAGGGTTTTGTAACACGTTTTTATGTACAATGCCTGGAAAGGCAGCCCGACACGGGAGGATTGAACGAATGGGCGGGACATCTCATCAGTGGCTATCAAACAGGCGCAGATGTTGCAAAAGGTTTTATATTAAGTGAAGAGTTCAAAGCAAAAAATCATTCAAACGAAAAATTCGTGACAATACTTTACAGGGCATTTTTTAACCGTGAACCCGATGCCAGTGGTTTTAATATATGGCTGGGAAAACTTTTAAGTGGAACGAGCAGGGAAGCTGTTCTGGATGAATTCCTGAAATCCCAGGAATTTGCAGATCTCTGTAACAGTTATGGCATCAAACCCTATGCGGGTGCTTCAACCGCCACTACTACAACGGCCGCTGCTACTACCACAACTACTACTGGTTCAGGTTACAGTTCGAGCGGGGTGTCAGGTTTTCAGGCAGGAAGGAAAGTCAATTTCATCATCTGGGGAGATGACAGTGCTTTTGACAGGCCTGGAGGCCGGGTAAATGGCAGAACCGATATAAATATTTTTGTCCACATGAATCTTGATACAAAAAAAGTATATCTTGTGACAATACCGAGGGATACCTGGTACGGGGGACGAAAAATCAATGGGTACCATGCGTCACGCGGTAATGCCGGTGCGATAAGTGCATTCGAGGGGTTTACCGGAGCAAAGATCGATTTTTATGTCATCACTGACTTCGATGGATTTGCACCTCTTATCGATTATTTCGGCGGTGTTGATGTCACGGTTGAAGAAAATATTGCGGATTCATTTTCGGGATGTTACCTGACTGCCGGAACACATCATATAAATGGAGCCCAGGCACTTGCTCTTAGTAGGGCAAGACATGGCAGATCTCTTTATGGAGGAGGAGCTTATTCAAGGGAGAGACAGTCGGCAATGCTTCTTGCTGATTTACTTCTGCAAAAAAGATCTATGATAAATGCCGGAAATCTGGCTGGTTTCCTTGGCTTAATGGGGCAATATGTCTGGACAAATGTATCGTTAAGCCAGGCTACTCAGATATTACCTGTGCTGCTTTCATTAAATAGGGAAGATATAAATATAAGTACATTTAATTCCTGGCCCCAGTGGTTTGGAAAATCAAGCGCCGTTGGTTATAACGAAGCAGAAAAAAATCAGTTTTTCCAGAACATCCTGAATCAATAACTAACTTACATATAGTTTTATTGTTGTTAATGTCAACTGTAGAAATCGTTATGATGCAAGAATATGAAATCTAAAAGAGAATTGCTGCTGAACGGCAATATAAACAGTTTACTGTTTAAGTTTTCGGCACCTGCTATCATCGGAATGGTAACAGGTGCCTTATATAATATTACGGACACAATATTCGTAGGCAAAGGTGTGGGTTCACTTGCCATAGCAGCACTTTCCATAGTATTGCCGATACAGTTTATCATAATGGGCATAGGGACAATGATAGGTGTCGGAACCGCATCTATAATCTCAAGAGCTCTGGGAAGAAATAAAAAAGATATTGCACAGAGTGCCTTCGGAAATGCTTTTATCCTCAATCTTATGATAAGTGTTGTCTGCATGACCATGTTTTATGCTTTTATGGAGAAACTCCTGGTGTTTTTTGGTGCATCTGCACAGGTACTGCCTTATGCAAGAGAATATGCCTATATAATACTGATTGGTTTTATTTTTCTTTCTTTTTCCATCAGCAGTAATAGTTTTATAAGAGCCGAGGGAAATCCCAGGGCAGCCATGTATGTAATGGCAATAGGCGCAGTATTGAATATTATTCTTGATCCTATCTTCATCTTTGTTTTTGATATGGGTGTGAAAGGCGCCGCTATTGCCACGGTTATTAGCCAGGCAATCAGTACGATATATGTTTTTTTATACATTATTTTTGGCGGTAGTGTCTTCAAGTTGAAGCTATCTGTATTTAAGATAAAGGTTTCAGTAATGAAAGAAATCCTTTTACTTGGTTTCCCCTCTTTTATAAGCTCCGCAACTGCCAGTATAATAATCCTTATATTTAACAGACTTTTGCTGTTCTATGGAAGCGATCTTTATATTGCCATAATGGGTATTGGACTCAGGATGTTAAGCCTGATACAGATGCCTCTCCTGGGGATCACCCAGGGATTTTGTACTATTGCTGGCTTCAATTACGGGGCAAAACTTTATCCAAGAGTCAAGAAATTGCTTGTTATAGCTGTAGGTTGGACGGTTGCTATTGCAGGGTCCGGTTTTTTGGTCATGATGATCTTTCCTGCATTTGTAATAAGCTTTTTCAGCAATGATGTTAATTTAATAAGTAAAGGGACCAATATTTTAAGAATTGTAATAATTTGTTTCCCCTTTATCGGAGTTCAAATGCTTGGAGGAGGGTTATTTCAGGCTATGGGAAAAGCAGCCCCTGCTCTTATTTTAACCATGTCCCGGCAAGTGTTGTTTTTAATTCCGGCTGCCTTTCTTTTACCTCTGATTTTCGGCTTGAACGGTGTATGGTTGTCTGTTCCTGTTTCAGATTTTCTTTCTATAGCTATTACCACGGGCTGGATCTTAAGGGAAATAAAAAACTTCAATAAAATAGCAATAACAAAGCCTAAAATTATTTCCAAGGCTTAAGACAAACTGGTCTAAAGACTAGTAAAACACTCTACTATTTATATCCCAAGACTGGACTTACTGTGGTTATCTTATTGCATATTTGAATCTATAATTATCACATGAATATTTTAATTGCTGTGGAAAGAAAAAACCTATTATCTGCTTTGAAACTTCTTCTGGAAACAGAGATAAACGAGATAGGTCATATAGAGGAAGTTTTCAATCGCAGGGATTTAAGTGGAGCAATAGAAACCGTAAAACCGGATATATTGTTAATGGATGGAGATTTTATTAACGTAGACACCAAAGATGAGGTTGTCTCTTTTAAAAAAGATTTTCCGGGTATGTCTCTGGTCATAATGGATTTCGATAATGAGAAAAAAAGGATGTATCAGGAAATGAATATAGATTTATTTATCACAAAAGGAAGCTCCTCCTATAAGGTATTAAATTCTCTTATAGATTTTGTAAAAAGGAAAATGAAGCAATTAAAAATACTACAGAGAGTCTAATGTTGAAAGTTTATTTAGATAGAGTAAAGTATCTAAAAAAAATTGAATTTTAATATTAAAGGAAAGGAAGACTAAATGACAAAATTAAATGAATTGTTACAAAGTGCGGACTTTAAAATAGAAAAACATGTTCCGGTCATAGATGCTCCTGATACAGCGCAAAAAGGGGAACAAATAATGGTGACTATAGGCGTAGGGAGTGAAATAGCTCATCCTAATACTACACAGCATCATATAACGTGGATATCTTTGTACTTTCTGCCTGATGGAGAGAAATATCCAATTCAAATTGGAGAACTTACGTTTACTGCGCATGGCAGCTCTGTTCAGGGTCCAGATACCAGTACCGTATATACAAACCATAAGGGTACTCTGATCTTTAAAACTGAAAGGCCGGGGACTCTTCTGGCTTCCTCTTATTGTAATATACATGGATTATGGCAGAGCTCTAAAAGACTTGATATATCCGGATAGGATATTGGATTCAATATTAAAATATGAAAATTTTTAATAGAAGGTGTAAAAATGAGAATATTTAATAGAGTTTTAGGATTAATAGCCGTCTTAACAATGCTGTTATTGCTGCTTATATCAGTTTCCTGCATGAATGACTCGGATCAGTCTGCTACCGGGACAGAAACTGGTCAGGATGATACAAGTGCGCAAAATGGAGACGAGGTCCAGATAGCGATGAGAAGTTTTAGATTTAATCCTGATACAGTGACCATAAAACAGGGAACCACTGTCACCTGGGTAAATGAAGATGGCGTCGCTCATACGGTAGTAAGCGGAGTAAGAAATAATAAATCAGGGCTTTTTGATAGTGGAAATATAAGCAGCGGTGGAACATTTAGTTATACTTTTAATGAGAAGGGGACTTTTGATTATTTCTGTGAGCCACATTCCGGAATGGATGGTACCGTAGTAGTCGAATAGGTCATTTAAGATTCCAGAGATGAATTTTACCTTTTGATCTAGGATAGAAATTATCTTTTATAAGAAGTGACCACGAGGTTTATTATGGCTAAAGAAAATCATGATATAAAATGTCCGGAATGCGGAAAGTTTATAAGAAAATTAGCTTCAATGTGCCCTTATTGCGGTGCGAAGACTGTGGTTTCCCCTGAAAAGGGAGGAATTATCTGCAGAAACTGTGGTAAAAAGATTCCTCCGAAAAATATTCGGTCAAATCAAAGTGATAATGTCAGTTATACCAGTCATTGTCCTTATTGCGGTGTAAAAGTCTAAATGCTAAAGATGTGATAGAAAGGATGTCATGTTAAAAGAAAAAATTAAAGCTCCGGATTTTGATTTAATGGATCAAAATGATGAATTCCATGCTCTGACAGATTACAGGGGCAAATGGGTGGCCGTTTATTTTTATCCCAGGGATAATAGTCCCGGCTGTACCACAGAAGCAAAAAACTTTAGAGATAATATAGATAAGTTTAAAAGTCTTAATGCAGAGGTCGTAGGAATAAGTCCGGATTCTCCGGCAAGTCATAAGAGATTCGCAGATCAATATGATCTTCCCATAACCCTCCTTTCGGATCCGACAAAAGAGGTAATAAGAAAATATCAGGCAGCAGGAATTATTACAAAGAGGATTTCATATCTTATTGGTCCGGAGGGCATGATCGAAAGAACTTATCCAACAATAAATCCAGCAAAACATGCAGAAGAGATTTTAAATGATTTACAAGATTTAAGCACTAATTAAATTACAAAAAATTGTATTTTAATATTATAATAAATATTTACTGATATTATAATCAATGATTCTAATTTTTTTGCTATAATCAGGTAGCAATAATTTGATTAAATCTTTTTTAAAAAGAAATTACCTGAGTATTATTATTGGTCTAACATCACTTGTGGGCCTTTATTTTGTCAGCCTGTACAGTTATATCCTTTATCATAGCCTGGTAGAATTCTTCAGCATTACAATAGCATTTGTGATATTTGTCATTGCCTGGAATTCAAAAAAATTCCTGGATAATCAATATCTGTTATTTGTTGGTATTGCATACCTTTTTGTGACTTTGATAGATTTATTACATACCCTGGCCTATAAAGGTATGGATCTATTTATAAGTTTCCCGGGGGCAAATCTTGCGACACAACTCTGGATTTCTACACGATATTTGGAAAGCATCTCTCTACTTCTTGCAATATTTTTCATAACAAGAAGGTTGAATTATAAGGTCCTGTTAATCATCTATGTTATTGTAACTGCCTTGATCTTGTTATCTATTTTTTATTGGAAAATATTCCCTGTCAGTTTTTTGGAAGATACCGGCCTCACACCTTTTAAAATCATAAGTGAATATATAATATCTTTTATACTGATAGTTGCTATATTTTTGATTTATTTCTACCGTCAGGAATTTAACAGGACAGTCTTTATCCTGATCGTGGTTTCTTTATTTGCAAAAGTTGTCTCTGAGATATCCTTTGCTTTATACAAGAGTGATGTATATGGATTATTTAATCAGTTTGGTCATTATCTAAAACTACTTTCATTCTTTTTCATCTATAAAGCTATTGTCGAGACCGGATTTTCCCAACCGCAGGATTTGATGTTTTTTAAACTAAAGAAAAGCGAAAAGGAGCTCAAGGAAAGCGAAGAAAAATTCCGCTCGCTTTATTTTTCGATGAATGAAGGAGCAGCTCTGCAAGAAATTATATACAATAAATCAGGAAAGCCTGTAGATTACAGAATCATCGATGTCAACAATGCATACGAGTCCATTCTTGGTATTAAAAGAGATCAGGCAATCGGTAAAAAAGCTTCGGAAGTTTACGGAACTGATATGGCTCTTTATATTAAAGTCTATGCAAAAGTTGCGGAATCAGGAATACCTGCCAGATTTGAAACTTATTTTCCTCCTTTGAAAAAATATTTTTTTATCTCGGTTTTTTCTCCATCCAGAGAAAGATTTGCAACTGTGTTTTCTGATATAACTGAGCGAAAAAAGATTGAAAAAGAAATAAATAGTCTATCCAGATTTCCATCTGAGAATCCCAATCCTATTATAAGAATAAATGATAAAAGTACAATCACTTACTTAAACAAGCCTGCTGAAGTCATGCTGAATCAGCTTGGCAATGATAAGAAGAAAAAATTATTGAAACATCTACACGACTTGGTAGGTGGCCGTAAGAAAGAAAAAATTAATGAGTCCAAAAAAACTGAGATTAAAATAGGAGATTCAGTATATGAATTGACAATAGTTCCGATAAAAGAATTTAATTATTTCAATATATATGGAAGAGATATAACGGAAAGAAAAAAAGCCGAAAGATTGAATAGCAAAATACAAAAAGAAAAAGCTTTAAATGAAGAACGTAATAAACTTGCCAGAGAACTGCATGATACAGTAACTCAAACCCTTTTTTCCGCAAATCTTATTGCAGAGGTTATTCCCAAGATATGGAAAAAAGATCCTGAGGCAGTAATCAAAAGACTGGAAGAGGTGAGACAATTAAATAGCACAGCTTTGATGGAAATGCGTATTTTGCTTTACGGATTAAGACCTTCGGATTTCAAAAATGAAAACCTGGGTAATTTGCTGAAGGCGCTATTAAAAACCCTGGACACAAGGTCCAGAATTCCCATTGAACTTAAAATAGATGGAGAATATAAATTTCCTCCAAAAATAGAATTTGGTTATTACCGTATTGCGCAGGAAGCATTAAATAACATTATAAAGCATTCTAATGCAACTAAAGCAAGTTTGGTTTTAAAAACTTTTCCCGAAAGCATTTATATGAATATCTCAGATAATGGTCGTGGTTTTTATTACAATAAAATTAATTCGACTAGTTTAGGATTGACTATAATAAGAGAAAGAGCAAAACTTATAGGCGCATCGATCGATATAGAAAGCATTCCAGGTAAAGGCACAAGGATTACAGTTATTTATAATAAAAAGAAGAAAATTCAAAAAAAGATACAGTAAATCACTGACTGGTCCAATGGCCAGTTTAAAGACTCTTCCTTTTATATCCAAAAACTATACTTAATATCATTATCATAAACTATCTTTGAATCTATAATTATTCCTATTCTATATTATCTTACAAAAAGGGAAATATCTACCAGGGAAGTGATAAGAATGGCTACCGGGATTAAAGAAAAAATAAACTTACTGGAAAATCAAATTAATTTAAAAATGGAAATCCGGATTTCATATTTGAAGTTGCGTGAAGGTCTGGAATCGGATAATAAAGATATCGAAAAGATAATGGATTTTTATTATTTTTGTGAAGATTTTTTTAATATCTGGAGAAGATATCTCGACAGGCTTTCTCCGTTAATAAATGAATTCAACAGAGCAGGAAATACGGAAGATCTCAAACAAATATATGCAGAGATTTTAAGCGAACAATATGAAAAATATTTGCAATCCTTACAAAACCTTAAGGCCCCGGCTTTTTTGACCGAGACATTTGAGATTTTTCTTGATTCAGTTTATGAAAAACAAAAATATTTTAAATTTTATAGTAATAATTTTATTGATCAAGAAATGAAAACCAGAAGCGATCTTGAAGAAAAGGAATACAGGTTCTGGCTAGATCTTCATGAGAAAAATATGCAGTTAGGAAATTTACAGGATGATTCCGCAGAAAGAAACAGGAATTAAAGATTTAATTATCTTAAATTAGAATCAATTTTTTACTATATTTTATCAGTATAATATAAGTGATGTTCAGAGATAGAAAAGAAGCAGGCAAAAAACTGGCATTGGAATTGGATAAATATAAGAATAAAAAAGTACTGGTACTTGCTATTCCCAGGGGCGGTGTCGAAGTTGGTTTAGAGGTTGCGTCATATCTTGATAGCGATTTCGATATTCTGGTTTCCAGAAAATTACCTATTCCTTATAATCCGGAAGCAGGTTTTGGAGCAATTGCAGAAGATGGCAGTATTTATCTAAATAAAGACGCCGATTTATGGGTGGGGAAAAACGACATTGAGAGAATAAAAAAGGAACAAATAAAAGAAATAAAAAGAAGGATCGATGTATTGCGCGGGGGTAGACCTTTGACTCAAGTCAGGGGAAGGACAGTCATTCTAGTAGACGATGGCCTGGCTATGGGGTCTACAATGTATGCCTCTATAGAGTATTGCAGGAATAAAAATGCTAAAAAAGTGATTATCGCCGTACCTGTTTCAGGAAAAGATGTTTTCTATGAGATCAAACAACTTGTAGATGAAGCATATGTATTGGAAATACCATATAATTTCATGGCGGTTGCCCAATCTTATCTCTATTGGACCGATGTGACAGATGGAGATGTAATAAAATTAATGGAAAAATGGAAAACACACATTAGCCATGGATCGATTATCCATGGTACTTAAATAAAATATCAATTTTTTTTCTGGAAATCCTAATATTTGCTAAATATTTCCATATCTTATTAATCATCATTGGGCTCAAGTTATCGAAAAGTGATTGTATTTCACTAAATCTGGAGATGTTATATAATAATTTGAAATAAAATTATTAATAATTAAGAAAAAATGATTAAAGTATTGATTGTCGATGACCATCCGCTCGTAAGAAAAGGGATAAAGACCATACTGAGTGTTTATGATGACATAGAAGTCATCGGGGAAGCAGAAAATGGTAAAGAAGCATTGGAAATATGCGGAAAGTGTTTACCAGATGTAGTGCTTATGGATTTGATCATGCCCGAAATCAACGGTATAGAGACAACCAAAAAAATGTTAGAAAACTGGTCAACTATAAAGGTGGTGACTCTGACGAGTTTCGTAGATAAAAAGCTTATAGAAGATTCACTTAAGGCAGGAGCCATAGGATATGTTTTGAAAAATGTGTCAGGTGAGAATCTGGTATCGACCATAAGAGATGCTGAAAAAGGGAAGTCAACATTATCTTCCGAAGCAAGTGATTTTTTGATTTCAAATATAAAGAAACCTGCTGTCGTAGAATATCAGCTTACAAATCAGGAAAAAAATATTCTGGAATGTCTGGTCGAGGGCTTGTCCAATAAAAATATTGCCCAGAAACTGGTATTAAGTCTCTCTACGGTAAAATTTCATGTGAGTAACATATTAAACAAGCTGAGGGCGTCCAGCAGAGCCGAAGTCATCTCAATTGCCATTAAGAATAAACTGGTCGAATGACCAGTTAAAAGACCCTGCCTTTTATACTATAAAATTATACTTACTGATATTTAAGATAATAATTTCTTTAATTATAATCATAATATATGCCGGATCATTAAGATTAGATATTTTTTGGAAGTCATGATCCAGGTAATTAAAAGCTAAAGGAGGTTATTGCTATGATGCCCATAGGACCCTTGATGGTAGAGCACAGGCTTATAGAACGCATGATCAAATTGATGGAAATCGAAACCCAGAATATTGAAAGGGATTCAAGACCCGATACGGACTTTATCGAAAGAGCCTGTGATTTTTTGAAAACCTATGCTGATATGTGCCACCATGGAAAAGAAGAAGATATTTTATTCAACAAACTAAAAGATAAAAATTTATCGGCAGAGCATAAAGAGATTTTAAATAGTTTGATGGAAGACCATAAGCTTGCCCGAAAAACAACCTCTGATCTTGCAGCAGCCAATAAGGATTATAAAACTGGTCTAAAGGACAGAGTGAATGAAATACGAGGATATTTAAAAGCTTTAACTGACTTATATCCTGAACATATAAGAAAAGAAGATAAAGTCTTCTTTATCCCCAGTATGAGTTATTTTACCGATGAAGAGAAAGATGAGATGCTTGAAAGTTTCAATGAATTTGATAGGAATCTGATTCATGAGAAATATAAAAGTCTCGTAGCTGACTATGAAAAAACGAATAGTGCTGAAAGTTATTCTCCCTAAAACCGAAATCAAAAAGCTAAAAAAGTGAAGATCGAAGGCGGGAAATAAATTGTAGAATTTTAAAGGATCAGGAATTGACAATGATTGGCTTTATACTTATCATAATGCAACAGGTCAACTATTAATATTAAAATCAAAATAGCTAAAAAAAATTATGACAAAAGGTAAACCAATAGTCCTGATTTCAAGTTACTACCCCCGATTATGCGGGATTGCCACATTTTGTGAAGAAGCCAGGGAATTTATCCAAAAAGAATTTCCTGAAAGAGAAGTTCTGGTGATAAGTCATAAGGATGGATCCGGAGAAGGAGTGTACCCAATAATAGACACCTCTCACCGCTTCTGGTGGAAACCAGTGGCAAAAAAAATTAAAAAATTATCACCATATGTGGTACACATAGAACATGAATATGGTTTGTATGAACATGTGGACAACAGGGGAATTGGGGATAGGAACCAGGGATTCATTGAATTCCTGGGCTCCATAAATGAATTTCCCATTGTAGTCGAACCACATACGGTCCACGGCAGGCTAAAGGAATTTGAAGAAAATTTCATTTATCAGCTTTGCGAAGATGCTGATGTGGTTTTATTTAAAAGCGATTACCAGAAATGGAGATTAAACTGGACCTTCACACAGAGAGGATGGAAAATGCCCCAAAATATTATGATTGTTCCTCACGGCGCAAGAGCAGACAGGAATTATAATGAAAAGGGAATTCAAAAATTGAGAGAAGATCTTGGATTAAATAAAATCGAACATCTGAGCGATAATATTGTTGGTCTGGTGGGTTGGATTCAATCAAATAAAAGATGGGATATATTGACTTCAATGTGGGAAGAAATACTTGAAGAAATAAAAAAAAGAACCGGTGAGAATTGGGACCTGCTGGCTGCAGGTGCCGTAAGGGATACAGCTCATGTGGAAGATTATAATAATTATAAAAAAAGCCTGGAAATTCTGGAAAAGAAGGGAATGGCGCATTATTACGAATTTATTCCAAGAGGGGATGCATATTATAAAGTCATGGCAGTCTGCAGTTTTATTGTGCTGCCTACGGTGGATGAAACTCAATCGGGAACGCTTGCCAGGATTATCGCTTTAAACAAACCTTATATAACCACGGCTCCGCTTGAAGCATTAACGGCGCAAACCCTGGAAAGTGAAGGTGGACTGTTATTTACGAATAAGCAGATGCTGAGGGAAAAGGTCATAAGGCTAGCCTGCGATAAAGATCTCAGGAAACAACTATCGGAAAATTTAAAGAAATATCTTAAGGAAGTCGTATCCTGGGAAATTATTGCCAAAAAATATAAAAGCGCATATAAATTTGCAAGACTTAAAAAAATAGCAGAGAGGGAAATAGATTTCCCTCCGGACTTCTAGCTTAACCTTACAGATCTATTTGTTTATGAATTTAATGCAGCATTATCAGACTTATTATTAAATTATTAATCTAAAATCAATATATCTCAGGGATTTTTAGAAAAAGTATCTTTTCAAAAATAACCTCAGGGAGGTGTTATTTTGAGTAAGCTTAAGAAAGTTATAAGAGAAAAATGTATGGGCATTGGTAGTATATATGTGTCATCATATGTCCCAAGAAAATGTGGTATTGCTACATATACAAGTGATTTGACAAGAGCTATTGATCTAATAAATCCGTACTGCGGGTCAAATATCGTTGCACTCGTTAGACCCGAAGATAAAATCGATTATCCTCCGGAAGTTAAATTTAAGATTAGCCAGTATAATATTGATTCCTATATTAAAGCTGCTGATTATATTAATAAGTCCAGAACGGATATAGTCGTTCTGGAACATGAATTTGGATTATATGGCGGCGAATTTGGAGAGTATATCATTAAATTGATAGAACGTATAAAGAAACCTTTAATCATAACTGCTCATACGATTCCTGTTGATCCAAATGCAGGATATGGACTGGTTTTAAAAGATGTTTTAAAGTTCGCGGATAAAGTTATAGTGATGATGCCTGAAATTTTGCAGAAGCTTGTTAAAAAATATAATTATCCCGAAGAAAAGATAGAAATTATCCCCCACGGTGTTCCGGATATACCTATGGAAATCAATTCCGGATATAAAAAGAAAAAGGGATTGGAGGGTAGAATAATCCTGGGCAATATTAACCTTTTATCTGCAGTCAAAGGGCTTGAATATACAATAGAAGCCTTAAAAGAGATCAAAGAGCACTTCGATAATGTTTTATATTTGATGATTGGCCAGACTCATCCCGTCGTATTACAAACAGAAGGCGAAAAATATAGAGAGTCTTTAAAAGCAAAAGTCAGGGAGTACAATTTACAGAAGAATATCAGATTTATAAATAAATATATGTCCTTGAATGAGCTGATCTCGTGGTTGAAAGTTATTGATATTTATATAACCCCATATCTGGATCCCCAGCAAACCGCTTCGGGTGCTCTGGCTTATGCAATAGGGGCAGGTAAAGTATGCATCTCGACTCCATATTTATATGCAAGAGATGTTCTGGCAGAGGGAAGAGGAATAATCGTGCCTTTCAGGAATTCTAAGGCCATTGCTGATGCTGTGATCGATATATGTGAAGATCCTCAAAAAAAATCAAAGATGGAAATGAAAGCATATAAATTCGGAAGATTGATGACCTGGTATAATGTAGCCCTGCAGCACCTCCGGGTGTTTAATGAAGTTCTGGATAAGCAGGAGAATATGAGATTTTTTAAAGCAGTTTAGTCAGGCTTTTACTGGTGAATATTAAGAAATATTTAAGTTTTTTCAATAAAAATAATTTATGGATCCGTTAAATAAAATAAAATCTATGACCTCGGATATTGGAATTTATCAGCACGGAAAACTGAATAATCCTGCTCCTGAATTTGGATATGCTCTGGAAGATCAGGCAAGGGCTCTTATCATTGCTGACAGGTTTGGAGACAAAAAATTAAAGGATATTTATTTGAATTTCATTTTTAGGGCACAACGAGAAGACGGCCTGCTTTATCATTTTTTTTATGAAGATAATAATGGCCAATTCAAAAGTGAAGAGTATAACTGTAAATCAAATATAACAGAAGCTTATGGTTTGACTATTTGGTCCCTTCTGGCCACTGGAAATATTAAAAATGATAAAATCAAAAATACTGTCGAAAAACTAATAAAAGAAGCCTCCGGTTGGACTTCAATAAGAGCAATATCATCAACTTTATTAGGTTTGGCAAGTCTTGATCGGGAGCACAGTTTAGAGAGTGAACTGAAGACGAAACTGCATAATTTTTGTTTTGAGACATATTCCGATGATTGGGTATGGTTCGAGAATTATCTTGTATATGCAAATGCACTTATTCCATGGACGCTCTGGGAAATCTGTTTAAATAGAAAATGTAAAACCAGTTTTGAAATTGCCCGGAAAACGACCAGATTCCTGATAGAAAAATGTCAGGAAAATGATGTCCCTGCACCCATTGGAAACAAGGGGTGGTATTTTAAGGGACGTGAAAAAGCTTTATATGATGAGCAGCCAATTGATGCTGCTTATATGGTTTGCTGTCTTGAGAAAGCATACCATGCAACAGAAGATAAATTTTATCTTGACTGGGCAGAGAAATGGTACAGGTGGTTTTTTGGGAATAATATAAACAATATTTCTCTTATAGATAAAAATTTTGCATGTTATGATGGATTGACACCGGAAGGGGTCAATTTAAATCAGGGCGCAGAATCAAATATATGTTTCCTGATGGCATATCTTGCAGCCAGAAGATTAGGGATTGCTAAATGATGGAAAACGTTATTATAAATTTATATTTATTATTTGCTTTCTAAATTCTAAGCTTATAAAAAAGGAGTATAATTTTTAAAAATAAGTTCTAGTTATGATTATATGATAGCTTATAAATATGCGTGTATATAGATCAGAAAAAAATCCAATAATAAAACCGGAAGATATAACACCCTCGAGGCCTGATTTCAAAGTCGCGGGTGTTTTTAATTGTGCTGTTACAAGATTTAACGACGAGATCTTACTCCTTATGAGAGTTGCCGAAAAACCAATCAATGATAATGAGAAGATAGAAATCATACCTCTGCTGGATTTAAAAACAGGTATACTTTCGGTAAAGGAATTTGACAAAAATGATTCTTCTTTCAATTTTTCCGATCCCAGATTTTTAGGAAATACCTCCGATTGGTATCTTACATCGATTTCACATTTAAGGATCGCCAGGAGTAAAAACGGCATTGATTTCAGTATAGATAAAAAACCTGCCATGTTCCCTGAAAATATTTATGAAAGATATGGAATAGAAGATCCGAGAATAACTCAAATCGATGGGAAATATTATATAAATTACAGCGCAGTATCCGATGTAACCGGAATCACGATATGTCTGGCATCTACGACTGATTTTGTCAGGCTTATAAGACATGGAGTGATTTTTTTACCAGATAATAAAGATGTGGCAATTTTTCCGGAAAAAATAAACGGTAAATATTATGCTTTGAACCGTCCCTCGCCATTATATGCACCGCGGGATATATGGATATCAGAGTCATCGGATCTTATCTGCTGGGGCAATCATATGAGATTAATGGGTCCCAGAAAGGAATACTGGGATGAAGCAGGTATAGGTGCAGGAGCCGTTCCTTTCAAAATAAAAGAAGGCTGGCTTGAGATTTATCACGGATCGTCAAAGAGCTCCAGGTATTGCCTTGGAGCAGTGCTTCTGGATATTAATGAGCCCTGGAAAATTATTGCAAGAAGCGAAGGACCTCTAATGGAACCGGAAATGGATTACGAACTTAAAGGTTTCTTCGATAATGTTGTCTTTTCCTGTGGAGCCCTATATGAAGAAAATAAAGTAAAACTATACTATGGCGCAGCAGATACATGCATAGCTTACGCTGAGATAAATCTGGATGATATAATTGATCACTTGAAGTAGTTATGCTGCCTGTTTATTTATACTTTATTTAATATCTTTTATTTTATCAAGTGCCCTTCGTATCAAGGTCCTGCCGATTCTTGTATCAAAGCAATTTTTGTCATAAATACAGGTAAAAAACATCCTTCCCTGATGCGTGTTGACACTTATTACTTTTTCTCCTCTTATTGCGCTGAAAATAGGGCCATAGATCTTTTCAATCTCGTACTGCCCATATTTTTTTTGTATTTGAATTCTTCCCAGATTGGAAAGAGAGAAATCATAATTCATGGGCTGATCGGGCCTATTTGAAAAAAATAGCTCGGGATCCTCTATACCTTCAAGAAAATGTTCATTGAAATGATAATAACCGGGAAGGGGATCATAATTATCCAGCTGTTCTTTAAATTTTGTATATATTTCCATTGCAATTTCGGTAATTGTTTTTTCGGGAGAACAATCAATACCGACTTCTATAAGTCCGTTAAAAAGTCCGAAATAATTCTTTGCTTCCTCTACCAGAAAAGGTCTAAAACTTATCGGGCTCTGGAGTACTCTTTTATAGCCTTCTTCAGGTCCAAACTCCTGTGCAAAAGACTTAAGGAAAGCGGCACTGAGTATACTGTGCACGGTAACATTATTTTTTTTAGAAAATAATATTATTTTTTTTGTATCGTCTTCAGTAAAAAACCAGTCATGAATTGCAAAATCAGGTTTGCGTATGGGCTCTTTTTTAACAGGTTTTAATTCCGGTTTATTACCTTTTTTCATCCATCCGGGTAGTCCCCTGGTTTTTATTATATCGAGGATATCCTGCTTGATTAATTCTGTAAGTGTAAATGCTTCGGTAAATGCATTTAACTTATGAAGGGGGTTAGACAGAAATAAAAATAAATCGTTCAGGAAAACGACGGCCGACAGCCCGTCACATATTGCATGATGGAAGATGACCACGATATCGGAAATATTTTCTCTATTGATCAAAAAAACCCGGATCATCGGTCCTTTGAAAATATCAAATGGATTACAGAGCTCATCTTTTACAACGGTTTTCCAGTCGATTTCATCTCCGTTAAACTCACTCAGAGGTATCCGGGGCACATTTTCTGTGGTAATAAATTGTTTTTTGTCACCGGCCATTATGACTCTTACTCCGGCCAGAGGGTGTTTTTGCTGTACTTTAAGTAAAGCTTCTTCCAATTTGTCTTTACTGATGGTGCCCTTTATTTTTATTCGGAAAGCAAAATATACAAGGGATGTATTTCCCATATGATACAATATTCTTTCGTAAGTTGTCGTTTTTCTTTCCATTGATTCCAAAAAATTTTTTTATAGGGATCTTGTTTGTTTTGTAAGGTTATGGATCCATTTGTTTGAAAGAAAGCGATAAAAACCTGCTGCCATCTTAACAAATTCTTCAGTAGCTGCTATGGCCATGACAAAATAGACAGGCAGTTTTAAAATAAAAGCAGCTATAGCTGCCAGCGGAACTCCTACGAGCCATATACCTCCGAGTTCGACTATCATACCGAAAAGAGTGTCACCACCTGCTCTTAAAATACCGTTCTGGAAAATAATATTCATCACTCTTGCTACCATTATAAGAGAAATTACCAGCAGTAGGTAATACAAATACTGGTTACTCTGCTCCGTTAAATTATAGAAATTAACTATATATCCTCTTACTATAATCAAGATTACGGCAAGTACACTTGAAAAAACTGCTGACAGGAAAAGGAAATTTTTTGAATAATCTCTTGCTTTATGCTCCTCACCGGCCCCGATTCTGTTGCCAACCATAATGGCGCATGCACCGGCAAGGCCCGTAAAAAGCATAAGACTCAAACGTTCGATAGAGCAGGCTATATTATAAGCAGCAAGTGCTCCGGTACTTATATG
>DATBWH010000004.1:0-10351 GCA_036514895.1 Candidatus Humimicrobiaceae bacterium | reverse complement strand
ACTATTATGGAGACCGATGAAGGTACAACGGTGACTGTTTCGGTAAGTGAAATGGATACGAGTGGTGAAGTATCGTCAGGTTCAACCGGTACAGCTGCGGAATAGTTATTATAAAAACTATAGTGATGAATCCATGACATAGAGACATATAGAAAATAAAAAGCGGATATCTAAATAAAGAAATGGAAGACATCTATCTTATAGGTGTCTTCCATTTTGATTTTTAAATCCTTATATAATATAATTTCTTGATTGATATTTGCGTTTCAAATTTCATCTCCATCGTCGGTTGATTATGATATCTGTTTAAAAGGTTGCGATTTTAGTAATGAACAACCAGAAAAAATATCTAGTAAAATTCGTTCCTGCCGGTAAATCCATTAAAACATCCCAAGGTTATAATTTAAAACAGGCAATACTCGACAGTGGGATCTACATAGATTCTTCCTGCGGGGGTGTGGGTACATGCGGCAGATGCAGGGTGCTGGTAAAAGAAGGAAAAGTAGACACTAAAAGATCCAGGTTCATATCTCCCGGAGAGAAGCAAAAAGGCTATGTTCTTTCATGTTTATCCAAAATAGAAAGTGATCTGGTTGTTGAGGTTCCTGCACAGAAAAAAGTCAGAGCAAAAATAGTAGGCGGCAGGTTTACAGATACGGAGTCAAAGGTATATGTAGATATAAACATGGACCATCTCTCATCTATAGAAATAAAACCCTGGATAAGAAAAGAGACCTTTAATGTAGAGAAACCATCGCTCAGTTATGGAACCAGCGATTTATTCCGTCTTAAAAAAAGCATCAGGGAGAATATGGGCATAGAAGATTGTGTGGTGCCGATTCATATAATAAGAAAGTTGCCCCGGGTTTTAAGAGATAAGAACTGGGAGATCACAGCAACGGTAGATGTTGAAAATAGTACACTCATCGATATTCTGCCGGGTAAGGTCAGTAAAAAAAACTATGGACTCGCCCTGGATATCGGAACCACTACTCTCGCCATATACCTTGCAGATCTGGAAAATGGAAAGATAATAGCTACGGAATCGGAGTATAACCCTCAGATAAGATTCGGAGAGGATATAATCAACAGGATAGTCTATGCGAACAGGAAAGGCGGACTGGAGAAATTAAGAGAAGTAATAATAGATTCGATCAATAATTTGATATTGAAACTCATGCTTAATTCGCACATAGATGCGGATGATATCGTTTCTATGATGGTTTCAGGAAATCCCACGATGATGCATCTTTTTTATGGTGTTCCTCCAAGATATATAAGAGAGGAACCATATGTCACCGTGGCTAATCAATTTTCGAGTTCCACGGCTGAAGAAATCGGTATAAAGCATATAAAAAATGCTCATGTATATAATATAAAAGGAGTGGCCAGTTATCTTGGCGGTGATATAGCTTCGGGCATTCTGGCAACAGATATGTACAGAAAAGAAGACCTTGCTCTTTTTCTGGATCTGGGTACCAATGGCGAACTTGTAGTTGGTAATTCGGAATGGATGATGGGGGCCTCGTGCTCCGCGGGACCGGCTTTCGAGGGCGGAGGAGTAAAATGTGGCATCAGGGCGGTAGATGGTGCAATCGAAAAGGTTTCGATCGATCAAAAGACATACAAATGTCAGGTGAATGTTATTGGCGGAGGGAAACCAGTGGGTATTTGCGGCTCGGGACTGATCGATGTGGTTGGAGAAATGTATCTTAAAGGTGTTATCGACAGGAAGGGCAAATTCAACAGGGATATAGGAAATAAATATCTCCAGTGCAAGGATAATGATTGCAGATACATTTTGGTCAATGATAAACACAGCGCAGCGGGAAAAGATATATTTATAAGTGAAGTCGATATTGATAATTTGATAAGAGCAAAAGCAGCTATTTATGCAGGGATCAAGACTTTACTGGAAGAAGTCGATCTGAGTGTTTACGATCTTGATAAAATATATATAGCCGGGGGTCTGGGGAGACACCTTTATATTAAAAATGCCGTTGTTATCGGGATGCTTCCGGATGTAAATATCAATAAATATTTTTTCATGGGGAACACGTCTATTACCGGAGCTTATCTTAGCCTGCTTTCGGAAGACAAATACAGACAGAGCACAAGAATTGCTGATCAGATTACATATATCGAACTGAGTATCAATATGAGATTTATGGATAGATATGTGGCAGGATTGTTTTTACCATATACGGATATGAAGGATTTTCCATCAGTAGAAGAAAGTCTTTATTCACTTGATGGGAAGCTAAAGAAATAAAAGGGAAGTTTGGATAGGCAGATGAGTGTAAAAATTGCATTGGCCGGAAAAGGTGGTACAGGTAAGACCACCATTGCTGGTCTTATAACCAGAAGTCTTATTGAGGATAAAAAGGGTTTGATTCTGGCACTGGACGCAGATCCCAATTCGAATTTCAATGAATTGCTTGGAGTCAAAGTCTCGAGTACAGTAGGTATGATCAGGGAAGACTTTAAAAAAAGCGCCGCCCGTCTTGCAGGCGGTATCTATAAGGACCAGCTGGTAGAGATGAATGTACATCAGGCACTGATTGAAGGTAATGGTTTCGATTTGCTGGTAATGGGCAGAGGAGAAGGCCCGGGTTGTTATTGTTATGCCAATAACCTTTTTAAGAAATATATAGATATCCTGCAGGATAATTATGATTATATTATAATGGATAATGAAGCCGGTATGGAACATCTAAGCAGGAGGACAACTAGCAATGTAGATCATCTTATCATAATTTCGGACCCTTCTCCCAGGGGAGTACTTACTGCATCCAGGATAAAGGATCTATCGAAAGAGATAGATATCAATGCGGGAAAAATATCTCTGCTCGTAAACAGAGTGAGCGGCATGCTGGATCAAAGGCTTGAAAAATACATAGAAGGTAAAGGTCTTGACTTGTTGGGAATTATAAATGTTGATGATAATATTTATGAAATCGATATAAATGAAAAGTCTGTATTCGATATTCCGCAAGACAGTAAGGCATTAAAGCAGGTAAAGGAATTAATTGGAAAACTTAAAGTATGATTTCTCCGGACGTTTTTTCAAAAATTTTTTTATATAATTTAGTCTCCAAAACAGATTGCAGTTTTTCTGGTAAAAGTGATAGAATACTTTAAATTGTGGTTTATTTTGGAATCAAATCATTCATGAAGTATAAAACGGAGATAAGAAATAATCAAAAGAGAGGGGGAAGTTTTGGCTTTTCAGATACCAAAAAATAATTATACCGGAAAAATCAATGTGATGAAGCTTGGTAAAGATAACACCGAATCCAGGATTGGTGGAGAAACTGCTCTGCCCTTTTATAATTTTGAAGGTGAAATACCGAATAAACCCATTATCGCGATCGAAGTCTGGGACAGCAAACCTGCGAACTGGCCGGAAGTGATAAGTAAATATTACAGCGATGTTTTTGATGATCCAATAAAATGGGCCCAAAAATGCATTAAAGAGTATGGCGCCGATGCCATATGCCTTAATCTTACCAGGATAAATCCTGATGGCGGGGATATGAATCCAGAGGATGCAGCGGAAATAACAAAAACCATAAGAGAATCCATCGATAAGCCTTTGATAATATATGGAACCGGTCCTCTTGAGAAAATTGCAGAAGTAATGAAAAAAGTTTCCGAAAAAAATAAAGATACTAGTATTTTGATGGGCTGGGTGGAAGAGGATAATTATAAGACCATAGCTGCTGCTGCCATGGGTTACAATAATAATGTAATAGCATTGAATCCCCTTGATGTAAATATTGCAAAACAATTGAATATATTGCTTACTCAGTTAGGCCTGTCCTCCGAAAGAATAGCGATGGACCCCTCAAGTTCGGGTCTTGGTTACGGGATAGAATACTGTTATTCTGCTATGGAGAGACTTAAGATTGCCGCACTTATGCAGGATGACAAGATGACACAGATGCCAATAATAAATAATATTGCTCCCGAGATCTGGAAAGTAAAGGAAGTAAAAGAAAGCGAAGAAAATTACCCGCAGTGGGGTAATCAGGAAGAAAGAGGGATCAACTGGGAGACAATTTCATGTATGAGCATGCTGCTTTCAGGTGCCAATATTCTGGTAATGAGGCATCCTAAAGCGGTAAGTCTGATCAAGGAAATCATTAAAGATTTATTTTGACCTACAGTTAACAAGGTGGTGTTATAAATAAAATGAAAAAAGATAAGGAAGACAAGTACAGAGAGATGACCGAGGACGAGGCGATCATCAAAATTTTACAAAATGCGGATGAAGATGTGCTCACCATTTTCGATCGTTCTAAGGAGATGAAGTATTGTCCCATTGGTTCCGGAATATCCGGAATTTGCTGTAAAAACTGTGCAATGGGCCCGTGCAGGGTAATAAAAGATAAGACCGGCCTTTGCGGAGCAACTCTTGGGACCATAGCTGCCAGAAATCTGGCACGCCATATTGCCGCAGGTGCCGCAGCACATTCCGATCATGGAAGGGATATGGCACATTTACTGGGATTGGTTGCAGAAGACAAAGCGGAAGGATTAAAAATAAAAGATGAGTTCAAGTTAATGAGATTTGCAAAGAACCTGGGAATCGAAATAGAAAACAGGGACATAAAGGAAATTGCCAGGGACGCATCAAAAAAAGCATTATCGCTTTTTGGGCAGCAGGATGGAGAAATCGATCTCATCAAGATCGCTCCCGAAAGAAGACAGGAGATCTGGAGAAAATATAAGATTGTTCCCCGTGGTATCGATAGAGAAATTGTAGAGACGATGCACAGAACCAATATGGGAGTGGATCAGGAGGCAGAGCATATTCTTGACCAGGCTCTGCGGACAGCTCTATCCGATGGATGGGGAGGATCGATGATAGGTACGGAGATCACCGATATCCTGTTTACCACCCCCGAACCCAGAAGAGCAAAGACCAATCTGGGAATGTTAAAAGAAGACGAGGTAAATATAGTTGTTCACGGCCACGAACCCACTCTTTCAGAAATCATTGCCGAGTATGCAGACAATAAGGAACTGGTAGAGTATGCAAAAAGCAAGGGTGCAAAAGGTATAAACGTGGTTGGTATATGCTGCACGGCAAATGAGGTACTAATGAGACAGGGGATAGCACCGATCGGTAATTTCCTATCCCAGGAGATGGCATTACTTACGGGTTCGATCGAAGTAATGGTCGTAGATATCCAGTGTATAATGCAGGCGCTGGGAGAACTTTCAAAAAAATATCATACCAAACTGATAACCTCATCTGCAAAATGTAAAATACCCGGAGCGATCCATATGGAATTCGAAGAAAATAATGGAGTCAAACTTGCCACTGAAATAATCAAAATGGCAATAGATAATTTTAAAAACAGAAAGAAAGAAGTCTATATTCCCGATATTACTTCAGATCTGGTCTGCGGCTTTTCCCATGAGTCTATCAGGTATATGCTGGGAGGAAAGTTCAGAGAGTCTTTCAGACCTTTAAATGATGCCATCATCGATGGAAGGATACAGGGTGTGGTTGGAGTAGTCGGTTGTAATAATGCCAGAATGACCCAGGACAAATATCATAATTACCTGACAAGAGAGCTGATCAAGAGAGACTACCTGGTGGTTACCACTGGATGCGGAGCCATCTCGGCAGCTAAATGCGGACTGATGGAACCCGAAGCTATGGAATACGCAGGCGAGGGATTACGTTCCATATGTGAAACGGTAGGTATACCGCCCATACTTCACCTGGGGTCCTGTGTCGATAATTCCAGAATTCTCACAGTGGTATCGGAGATTGTAAGAGAGGGAGGTCTGGGTGAAGACTTAAGCGACCTTCCGATCGCAGGTATTGCTCCTGAATGGATGAGTGAAAAAGCGCTGTCAATAGGTGCTTATTTTGCTGCATCAGGTGCTTATGTTGCATTTGGCGGCGAACCGATTCCTGTTGAATCAAGCGATGAAGTAAAAAAGATAATGACTGAACGATGGCAGGAAAAATACGGAGGACAGCTGGAATACATTGCGGATATAGATGAATTACTAAATAAAGTAATAAATGTTATCCAGGAAAAAAGAAAGGCTCTTAAGATAGATACAAAGAAAGAAAGAGTCCTGCTGGATATGGAAGCAAGGAGGACGTTAAAAGATGTCTAAGATCATTGCAACCAGTGCAATAAAGGGTGCATATAAAATTCTGGAGCGTGCGGAAAAAGCACTTAAAGAATGTATCGATAAACACGGCAGGGATCAGAAGGTGGAATTCCCCAATACAGGTTACTTCTTGCCGATTATATACAGTATGACGGGAATCAAGGTGGAAAAATTATCAGATGCAGAAAC
Organism: Candidatus Humimicrobiaceae bacterium; assembly: GCA_036514895.1. Taxonomy (GTDB): domain Bacteria; phylum Actinomycetota; class Humimicrobiia; order Humimicrobiales; family Humimicrobiaceae; genus Hydromicrobium. Next base: position 4,021 of record DATBWH010000004.1, on the reverse strand, counting down.
AGTCCTTGATGAGGCAAAAAAATTACTGCCGCCTGTCCCCGAAGAAAGATTATGGCTTCCTTATCTGGGAGGTACCCTTGATGCAGGAATTGCCACGCTATGGGCAGAAGAAGTAATAGAAGCCATTAAATATATCGATGGGCCGCCACCCGCAGATGGAATCTGGCTGGGTGCGGCTACTGACGTGATAATAAGAGAGAGAGGTATAGAATTTGTTGATGGAACTGCACCGGGATTTGCAGCATGTGTAGGTGCATGCAAAAACAGTAAGACTGCCGTTAAGATTGTCAGGGAACTTCAGGAAAAAAATATTTATGTCTTTATGTCCGCATCAACCGATGGTATATCTATGGCCGAGCAGCTGGAAAAGGAAGGAGTCGAACTGGGATGGGATACCAGACTCGTGCCTTTCGGTAAAGATATAAGCGCAACCATTTATGCGCTTGGTTTTGCCGCCAGGGCCGCTTTGAGTTTTGGGGGAGTTCAGCCCGGAGATTACAGGAGAATGCTTCTTTATAATAAGACCAGAGTTTTTGCATTCGTCCTTGCTCTTGGAGAAGTGGATGAAGAGAAATATGCCAATGCGGCCGGAGCCATAAATTATGGATTCCCTACCATTGCGGACACGGATATCCCGGAGATACTTCCCAGAGGGGTATGTACTTATGAACATGTAGTTTCAAATATTCCCGATGATGAGATTGTCACCAAAGCCATAGAAGTAAGGGGACTAAAGATCACCGTTGATAAAGTAGATATCCCGGTAGCTTTTGGACCTGCTTTTGAAGGTGAAAGGGTAAGGAAGGAAGACACCTATGTAGAATTCGGCGGCAATAGAAGCGAGGCTGTGGAATTCCTCCATATGGCTGATTCTTTGGAAGTCGAAGATGGTAAAATCGAAGTGTTTGGCCCCGAGGTCGATGATATAAAAGAAGGCGGAGTGCTTCCATTAGGAGTCGAACTGCTGGTTTATGGAAGAAAGATGCAGGAAGACTTCGAACCGGTTATGGAAAGACAGATACATTATTTTACAAATTATGCTACAGGTATATTCCATATGGGACAAAGAGATATTATCTGGGTCAGGTTCAGTAAAGAAGCGGTAAAGAGCGGTTTTAAGATCAGGCATCTTGGAACAATACTCCACGCTAAGATGCATTCGGTTTTTGGCAATATTATGGATAAGATCCAGATAAAGATCTACACCAACCCCGAAGATGTGGCGGCACTCAGAAAAAAAGCAAAAGAAGTCTTTAGAATGAGAGATGAAAGACTCAGAAATCTAACCGATGAAAGTGTGGATACTTTTTATTCCTGTACATTATGCCAGTCATTTGCTCCCAATCACATATGTGCCGTTTCACCTGAAAGACCGGGCCTGTGCGGCGCATACAACTGGCTGGATTGCAAGGCTTCATTTGAGATCAACCCTGCGGGACCAAATCAGCCCATAAAAAAAGGCGAGACCATAGACGAAAGGCTTGGTATCTGGAAAGGTGTAAATGATTTTATATATAAGGCTTCCAATCAATCACTTGAATCTTTTTCGGCATATTCGATGATCATAGATCCCATGACTTCGTGCGGCTGTTTCGAGGTGATCGTGACAATCCTCCCATCTACCAACGGAGTGATGGCCGTAAATAGAGAATATTCCGACATGACCCCAAGCGGTATGAAATTCTCTACTATGGCAGGAATGGTTGGCGGAGGAATCCAGACACCTGGCTTTATTGGTATTAGCAAGTTTTTTATAGGATCAAAAAAATTCATAAGAGCCGATGGCGGACTTAAGAGGCTGGTATGGATGCCTAAAGCGTTAAAGGTAGAAATAGGGGATATACTTGAAGAGCAAGCCAAAGAGATGGGGATGGAAGATTTTCTGAGTAAGGTTGCTACAGAAGAAGAAGCAAAGACCGAAGAAGAGGTAACTCAGTGGATACAGAAGGTAAATCATCCTGTTATGGAAATGGAACCAATGATGTAGCAGTAAAAAAATAAGGTCAATTTCTAAAGAGCAAGGAGAGTATCAAATGGCATTGAGTGGTCTTGAAATATTTAAAAAACTGCCCAAGACAAATTGCAAGGAATGCGGATTTCCCACATGTCTGGCATTTGCAATGCAGCTTGCTGCGGGTAAGGTGGAACTGGAAAAATGTCCTCATATTTCCGAAGAAGCAAAAGAATCACTTTCGGAAGCATCCCAGCCCCCGATACTAAAAGTGGAAGTGGGAACCGGAGAGGAATCTTTTGCGGTCGGTGAAGAAACGGTGTTGTTCAGGCATGATAGGACATTTGTAAATCAGAATGCATTTGCAGTAACGATAGAAGACGATATGGACAGCGGCAAAATCGAAGAGACGTTAAAAAAAATAAATTCAATCGCATATGAACGGGTGGGCCAGATTTTAAAGTTGGATGCCGTCTGCATCAAGAATAAATCTAAAAATAAGGAAAAATTTTTGAAAGCTGCAGGGGAAGTCGCCTCACTTACAAAAAAACCTTTGATACTGGTATCCGGGGACGCTGAGACACTAAAGAGTGCGGCCGAAATGTTCAAAGAGAATAAACCAATTATTCATGCGGCTACTGCTGAAAATATAGATCTTTTTATCTCTATCGGGAAAGAGACAGGATGCCCCATAGCGGTAAGAGGAAAATCATTTGAAGAAATAGTGACGTTGACCGAGAAGTTGCGCGGCAGCGGAATTAAAAACCTGTTAATAGATATCGGGTCAAGAGATTTTAAAGATGATTTTTATAACCAGATCATATTAAGAACGGCTGCCATAAAACAGAAGAACAGATTTCTTGGTTATCCTACCATAGTATTTCCGGATGAGATGACGGATGATCCTTTAAAGGAAACCCTTATCGCATCTGTTTTTGTGGCTAAATATGGTTCGATTATCGTACTTTCGAATGCAGGCAGTCAAAATATATTTCCACTGCTTATATACAGGCAGAATATATACACCGATCCCAGAAGGCCGATGCAGGTAGAACAAAAGATCTATGAAATAGGAACTCCCAATGAAGGGTCACCAATCTTGATCACGACTAATTTCTCTCTTACTTATTTTATAATATCGGGAGAAATAGAAAGCAGCAAGATCCCTTCCTGGCTTCTGGTAATGGATGTCGAGGGGCAATCTGTCCTCACTGCATGGGCAGCAGGAAAGTTTGTTCCGGAACTCATAGCACAATTTATAAAGAAAAGCGGTATTACAGAAAAAGTAAAGAAAAAAGAAATCGTAATCCCGGGTTATGTAGCTCAGCTTCAGGGTGAATTGGAAGAGGAACTGGGAGAAGGATGGAAAGTAGTGGTTGGTCCGAGGGAAGCCGGTGAAGTTCCAAAATTTTTAAAGGAATATGTTACCTAAACGTGTGTTTTCTTTTTAACCGTTTTTTTATTTTATAGTTATTACCAATTAAAAGACCTCTCCTGTGGTTGAAAAACTGGTGTCTGCAGCTAACAATTGTTTCCAGATTATATGTTTTTGATTTAATTTGTAACAAGTTAGTAATTCTTGTATAATTTTTTGAAGTATTTGATTTATTAAGCAATAAACTCAAAAATGAGAGGAGTTTTATGAAAAGCGATATTGAAATTGCTCAAGCATCTGAAATGAAGCATATTAGAGAGATTGCCGGAGGAATCGGTCTTGACGAAGAAGATCTGGAGTTATATGGAAACTATAAAGCAAAGATAAAGCTGGAAGTCCTCGAAAAGTTTAAAGACAGACCAAACGGAAAGTATATTGATGTGACCGCTATCACACCCACTCCTCTTGGAGAAGGCAAAACAGTGACCACGATTGGTCTGGCTATGGCCCTGAATAAAATCGGCAAGAAGACAATCACCTGCATAAGACAGCCTTCTCTGGGTCCGGTATTCGGTATAAAAGGAGGTGCAGCCGGCGGCGGTTATTCTCAGGTTCTTCCAATGGAAGACTTCAATCTTCACCTGACCGGTGATACTCATGCAGTTGGCATAGCACATAATCTTTTAGCTGCTTTT
>DATBWH010000003.1:0-8429 GCA_036514895.1 Candidatus Humimicrobiaceae bacterium | reverse complement strand
CAGGATTTGTCTTGCAGTATTGGTTATATGGTCCTCTCCCCGCAGCACATGAGTTATCTTCATATCTCCGTCATCAACAACCACTGCAAAATTATAGGATGGGGTCCCGTCGGATTTTATGATTATAAAATCTCCGATGACCTCTGACTTGAAACTTATCTCTCCTCTTATCAAATCGTGAAAAATGATTTCCCTGTCGTCTGCTACTTTAAATCTTATCGCAAAAGGTATACCTTCCTTCAATTTTTTTTCTACTTCCGCATCATCCAGTTCGCGGCACTGCCCATCGTATTTGGACATCTTTCCTGCCGCATATTGACTTTCTTTAAGATTTTCCAGCCGTTCCGGGCTGCAAAAGCATCTGTAAGCTTTTCCTTCATCCAGCAATTTGAAGGCATTTTTCTGATATATTTTGATTCTCTCGCTCTGTCTATAAAATTCATCCCAGTTCAGTCCGAGCCATTTTAAATCCTCTATTATGGATTTTTCATAGGTCATACTGGATCTCTTTACATCGGTATCCTCGATTCTTAAGATCAGCTTTCCCTTCATGCTCCTGGCCGCAAGCCAGTTAAACAGAGCAGTTCTTGCTGTTCCTATATGAAGTCCTCCGGTGGGAGAAGGGGCAAATCTAAAACGAGGTGTCATATCTACTCCGGTGTGATCATAAAATATTTATTTAAAAACTTTTTTTAATTCTGCCAGCATCAAATATAATTTTATCTAAACCTGCTTCAAAAGAACAATACACTTTGCGGCAATTCCTTCTTCTCTACCGCAAAACCCCAGTCCTTCGGTAGTAGCGGCTTTTATATTTATATCAGCCTCATCCATTTTTAAGGTGCCTGCAATATTTTTTTTCATATCCTCAATATAAGGGGAGACTTTAGGATTCTCCATTATGAGAATGGAGTCTATATTTACTATGCTAAAGCCTTTTTGTTCCATTTTTTTTCTGACATCATCCAATAATGTCAGGCTTGAAATATCCTTATACTTCATATCGGTGTCGGGAAAATGAATACCTATGTCTCCCAGCCCGCATGCTCCCAGAATAGCATCCATAACTGCGTGCACCAGGACATCTGCATCTGAATGACCTGCAAGCCCTTGAACGTGATCTATTTTTACTCCTCCAAGTATTAATTTCCTGCCTGTCTCGAAGGCATGAACGTCATATCCTAATCCAACCCTCATAAAAATTTACTTCCCTGTATTTTTATATTTTAATTATCTTCTTTATCTTTTGACATTTCTGGTCATAATGAGCTCCGCCAGAAACAAATCAATTGGAGTGGTGATTTTTATATTCTCATGCCTGCCTCTTACCATGCTCACCTTCCGGTTGATCCTTTCCACCAGACATGCATCATCCGTACCAATAAAATTGTCTTTTCTTGCTTTATTATGTGCTTCTAAAATATCTTTATAAAAGAAAATCTGGGGAGTCTGAGCATACCAGACCGTATCTCTTGGAACTGTCATGTCAATGGTGCCGTTATTCATTATCTTAATTGTTTCCCTTGCGGGTGCCGCCATTATTACCCCTCTTATTTTGGGGTCTTTTTTATTTTCTCTTACTAACGAATTTATCAAAGAATCGATTTCTTCAGCCGTGATGAGTGGTCTTACTCCATCATGAATAGATACCAGTCTGGTTGACGCGGGCAACTCGACAAGAGCATTATAAACGGATTCCTGTCTGGTGCTCCCGCCAATTACCAGTTTTTTCACTTTATCGAATGAATACTTCTCGATTATGCTTTTTTGACATAATTCCAGATAATCTTTAGGGACTGAAATATAGATTTCTTTTATTTTTGAAGCATTTTGAAAAGCAGTAATAGTATGAGCTAATATCGGTTTTCCATAAATATCCATAAACTGTTTGCTGATATCGCCTTTTAGCCTGGTACCCTTTCCAGCTGCTGTAATTATCGCTGCATTCATAAATCGTCATCACTACTATTTTTTTGAAAAACCTTCCAACCGCAAGATGTATAAGTTTAATAATTAATAATATTCCAATGTTATTATATTTTGACTCTTGGGATTATCCCTCCTTTTCTATTATACAGGTCATTATATAAATAATATTCCGAAAACTTTTTCAGTCTGTCGTGTAAGGACCGTGCCCTTATTTTTCCCATTCCAGCAACTTCTGATAATTCTTCAATATTTGCATTTAGAATATTTTTTAAATTACCAAACTTATTTATTAAATTGATAATAATCGATTGGGGAAGCCTTCTTACTTCCGAAACAATTCTAAGCCCTCTGGGGTGTATGGTTACTTCTTTTAAGCTTCCCTCGACTTCGTAGCCTAAAATTTTTGCAATACTATCCAGCTTAACCAGTTCCTTCTCGCTTAACAGATTTATTCTATCGTTCAGCTCGAATGGCTCTGCATTAATATCCGTATGGACATAATCACTAATAATATTTAAAGAATCATTTAGTATATTGGTCATTAATTCTTCGGTTTGCATATTTAAAAGCTTTCCTTCCGATCCCAGCTCAGATATATATTTCTTGACTTCCTTTTCCGTTCTCTGCACAATGCTTGATCTCTGAAGTACGCTGGTTATATCAAAAAGTGCCACTATATCTTCCAATTCTTTTACAGTCAGATTAAAGGTGAGATCATCAAGCCCCTCTTTGTATTTTTCAAGTGTCTGAAACGCCTGATTTGCTTTGGACAGGATTGCTCTCGACTCCTCGAGCATATACTTTATATCGCCTTTATATATAGTAACCACATCTCTTTTCGCCGAAATTGAAATAACAAGCGTATTTGTCTGTTTTGCCACCCTCTCTGCGGTTCTGTGCCTGGTGCCTGTCTCGGAAGTCTTTATATCAGGATTAGGAAAAAGATGGGTGTTGGCGTATAAGATCCGTTTTCCATCGGAACTCAGTATGATGGCACCGTCCATCTTGGCAAGTTCATAGAATTTGGTGGGAGAAAAACTACACCCTATATAAAATCCTCCGTTCACAAGTTTCAGGACCTCTTCCGAATCTCCCACAACGATAAGCCCGCCTGTCTTTCCCTGCAGGATATATTCGATACCCAATCTGAGATCTGTCCCGGGTGCTACTATCTTGAGACAATCCAGTAATAATTCTTCATTTTTCTTATTCATTTTCCCTAAAATCAAACTTTTAAAATGCTGCTCCGGTTGAACTTCTTAATATCGAAGTACATTGTTTTATCCTTTGCACTTACTTCGATTCTCTGGCCGGATTTTATTTCACCGCTTATCAGTCTCTCCGAAATAGGATCCTCTATCAGATTTTGTATGCATCTTCTCATAGGTCTGGCACCCATTGTAGAGTCATAACCTTTCTCAAGAAGCAGATCTTTTGCACTCTTTTTAAGTTCTATGATAATGCCCTGTAGTTCAAGCTGCTGCTGTACTCTGGACATCATAAGATCCATGATATTGTAAATCTGCTGCTTCTGTAACTTATGAAATACTATCACCTCATCTATTCTGTTAAGAAACTCCGGTCTGAAAGTCTGCTTCAGTTCACTCATTACCTTTTCTTTTATCTCGTCATAAGAGAGGTCTTCTGTGTTTATCTTCTTGAACCCCATCGGGGTATTTTTCTGTATCTCCCTTGCTCCCAGATTGGATGTCATTATTAACACTGTATTTTTAAAGTCCACCCTTTTACCCTGAGAGTCCGTAAGGTGTCCGTCCTCGAAAATCTGCAGAAGTATGTTGAAAACATCAGGATGTGCTTTTTCGATTTCATCCAGCAGTATCACGCTGTATGGTTTTCTCCTGACCATCTCGGTCAGCTGACCACCTTCATCATAACCCACATATCCAGGAGGAGAACCAACGAGTTTGGATACAGAATGCTTTTCCATATACTCAGACATATCTATCTGGATCAAAGCTTCTTCTTTTTCAAATAAGAATTCTGCTATGGTCTTGGCAAGTTCGGTTTTTCCTACACCCGATGGTCCAAGGAACATAAAAGAACCAATTGGCCTTTTCGGGTCCTTGAGACCTGAACGTGAACGCCTGATGGCTTTTGAAACGGTCTTAATTGCCTCATCCTGTCCGATGACCCTTTTGTGAAGATCATCTTCCATTCTAAGCAGTTTTGAAGATTCGCTTGAGGTTAGTTTATATACAGGGATGCCTGTCCAGTTTGCCAGCACTTCCATGATTTCAGTTTCACTGACAACTTCCTTATCGACCTTTTTGGTCCTTATGTTTATTTCTTCTATTTCTCTTTTTTCTTTAATCAGATGCTTCTCTTTATCCCTTAGCTGTGCCGCTTTCTCAAAATCCTGTGCTTCTATCGCTTTTTTCTTTTCACCTGCGATTTTGTCTATATTTATCTCCAGTTCCTTAAGATCCGGAGGTGCTGTAAGAGTCCTCACCCTTGACCTGGATGCAGCCTCATCTATAAGGTCGATGGCCTTATCGGGCAGAAATCTGTCACTGATATAACGGTGGGATAATTTTGCAGCAGACACTATTGCATCTTCGGTTATATCGAGACCATGAAATGTCTCATATCTGTCTTTGAGTCCCTTTAAAATCTCTATGGTCTCATAGACAGTAGGCTCGTTTATAAAAATCGGCTGGAACCTTCTTTCCAGCGCCTTATCCTTTTCTACATATTTACGGTACTCATTGACAGTGGTGGCACCAATGGTTTGAATTTCTCCCCTTGAAAGCATGGGTTTTAAAATACTTGCTGCATCTATTGCTCCTTCGGCAGCGCCTGCTCCCACCAGAGTGTGAACCTCATCTATGAAAAGTATGATATCTCCGTCATCCTTTATTTCAGCCAGTACTTTTTTAAGTCTTTCCTCAAAATCTCCTCTGTATCTTGAACCGGCGACCAGCGATCCCAGATCAAGAGTGAATATCCTTTTTCCCAAAAGATTTGAAGGAACTTTTTTTGAACAGATAAATTGCGCCAGTCCTTCAACAATTGCGGTTTTCCCTACACCCGATTCACCTATAAGAATCGGATTATTTTTGGTCCTTCTGGAAAGTATCTGGATTATTCTGTCGATTTCTTTCTTTCTTCCTATCAGCGGGTCGAGTTTTCCTTCCTGTGCCAGAAGGGTCAAATCCCTTCCATACTGAACCAGCATTTTAAGCACTTTTTTTTGACTTTTTTCGGATGCAACCCTTTCGGGTTCAGAATAATAAGACTGCTTGCTCAGGAGTTCTTTTACTTTTTCCTTTACTATATCAAGGGTTATTCCCATGCCGTTTAGGACCCTTGCTGCCACTCCTTCTCCTTCTTTAAGGAGCCCCAGCAGTATATGTTCGGTGCCTATATAATTATGTCCCATTTGAAGCGCTTCCCGTAGAGATAACTCCAGGACCTTTTTCGCTCTTGGGGTGAAAGGAATATGCTCATATGATTCCGAAGTCCCCTCATTTACAACTTCTCTTACTGCAGATCTGATGTTATCAAAAGAAACATTCAGTTCATAGAACACCCTTGCTGCCATTCCCTCCTTCTCGTTAATCAATCCAAGAAGAATGTGTTCGGTGCCTATATAATTCTGTTTCAGGAACCTGGCTTCATCCTGCGCCTTGACTACTACTTTTCTTGCTCTTTCTGTAAATCTTTCAAACATTTATTTAAATTTCCTTTAATATTTTTTTTCTAATTAAATCGGCTCTTGCCGAATCCAGTTCATCATCGGTCACTCTGCCGCTCATCTCAAGATCAGATATAATATGCGAATCGCTGATCTTACCCATAATTTCGAAGTAATCAAAATCATTTATACCGTCAATTATATCAAGATCAAGTCCCAGTCTCAGTATCGATAACAATTCCAGCGATTCTTCATATGATAATATTTTAGCATACTTAAGCAAACCAAAGGAACGGTATATATTATCTTTGATCCCCAGGGGGTCACTTTCCTTTAACTTGATCCTGGCTGTCTTCTCATCGTCTATAATATTTAAACAAATCGCCTGCATTTCTTCAACTATGGTGCCTTCGCTTTTACCCAGAGTCACCTGATTAGAAATCTTAAAAAGGTTACCGATTATTTCGGAATGCCCCACAAAATACCCATTGATGAGACATCCCACCTGATTTAATTTCTTCACAAAATCGGCAACCATAGGGCTTATTGCAAGTACCGGAAGGTGTGCAATAACGGATATTTTAAGTGCGGTTCCCAGATTAAGCGGGCTGGCCGTTAGAAATCCAAGGTTCTTGTCAAAAGCAAAACTTATTTTTCTTTCGAAATATCTTTCGATTCTAATGACTTCCTTATAAGCTTCAAGGATATTTAGGCCAGGACGGACGCTCTGAATTCTTAAATGGTCTTCCTGGTTGATCATTATAATCGCAGACTCTCCCCAATTCGGACCCGATCTTATAAATAATCCTTTACCCTGCATTTTGTTAGCAGCTTCAGGGCTGATCATATAATCTTTGAAAAGGAGGTCCCTCTGTATTTTCCCGAGATTTTTAATGGAATAAAACCTGAAATCTTTAAAATCTTTTATGTCATCGATATATTTCCTGATCTCTTTTAGTAAAATATTTTTTTCCGGAACGCTGCTAATATTTACAAATTTATGCTCAGCAAGATTTCTTGCCAGTCTGACCCTGGTGTTTAAAATAATCTTGTTTTTGTTGTCCCCGGATCTCTTTTTCCCGGTTTTACTTTCCAGGAGGTAGAAATTTTTACCGGCCATATATATTGCCCTCCAGTTTTTTTATTCGATCTCTTATCCTTGCTGCCTCTTCGAAATTCTCTATCATTATTTCATTTTTAAGCTTATGTTTTAGATCTTTTATATTCTTCTCCAGTCTGATCTTTTTACTGGTTTTTACCGGAACCTTACCTTTATTTTCAAGACTTCCCTGAATGGATTTTATGATCGGAAACAGTACATCTTTAAATTCATTATAACAATTGCTGCAGCCAACTCTTCCGATCTTCTTGATTGTCTTTAAATCAATGCCGCAAAAGGGACATTTTCTGTTTCTGCTGTAACTTATATTCCTTAGTATTTTTTTATCTCTTACGGAATGATGCTCATTTGCGCCGCTGTTGAAAAACCTGTAAAGAATCCTGGTCAGGTCGTTGCATGAATCCTTTTCTGTCAGAAAAGAAAAATCCTTTGCGCATTCCTTGCATAAATTTATCTTTTCTACATTGCTACCCTGGATCTTTATCAAATGAATTGTAGCCTCATTATCAGGACAAAAATCACATTTCATTTTTTAATCACCGCTTTAGGAAATGGTTCCTCAATTGCACAGAAATTATATCATCTTTTCTAAAAGAATAAACTTAAACTACGGACGCGTGTTGCAGGATTTTATTCGGGTCTCATTAGAGGAAAAAGAATTACATCCCGGATGGAACTGCTGTCTGTCAGCAGCATAACCAGTCTATCGATCCCGATTCCTTCTCCACCTGCAGGCGGCATTCCATACTCCAGTGCTTTTAGAAATTCCACATCGATTTTACCAGTAATTCTCTCTTCTTCGATTTTGCTCTTAGTCTGACTTTTGAATCTATCCAATTGTTCCCCGGGGTCGATTAATTCCGAAAAGGCATTTGCTATTTCTTCTCCTCCTATAAAAAGCTCAAATCTTTCGGCAAGATTTTCATTTTCAGGATGCCTTCTTGCCAGCGGAGAAATTTCTATTGGATAATCCTTTATGAAAGTAGGTTGTATAAGTTTTGGTTCGACAGCAGCTTCAAAAATCTTATTTATAATATTTCCCTTGCCGGAATTTTTTTCTATCTTTATATCTATCCCTTTTGCCTTGTCCTCAAGCTCTTTTATACTGTTCTCAAAATTTACCTTGATTCCGCCAAACTTTTGAATAGATTCCAGCATGGAAATACATTGCCACTTTGCCCCAAGATCAATATTATTTCCCCGGTAACTTGTGGTCAATTTACCGATAGACTCGCTGGCAACAAACTTTAGAAGCTTTTCGGTTAGATCCATCATATCATTGTAATCTGCATATGCCTGATAAAATTCCAGCATAGTGAATTCCGGATTGTGCTTGTAAGATATTCCTTCATTTCTGAAATTTCTATTTATTTCAAAAACTTTATCGAATCCGCCTATAATCAATCTTTTTAAATATAATTCGGGTGCAATTCTTAAATAAAGGTCCATGTCCAGAGCATTATGATGGGTTCTGAAGGGTCTTGCCGTGGCACCGCCGGGAATAGATTGCAGCATTGGTGTCTCAACTTCCTTAAAACCGTTATCATTCAAGAATTTTCTTAAGGCATTTATTGCTTTGATTCTTATAAGAAATACATTTTTTACTTCAGGATTTACTATAAAATCCAGATATCTCTGACGGTACCTTAATTCCTTGTCCTTGAGTCCGTGCCACTTTTCTGGCAGTACTCTCAATGCCTTGCTTAGCAGTTCAAATCGTGAAAC
>DATBWH010000002.1:0-27927 GCA_036514895.1 Candidatus Humimicrobiaceae bacterium | reverse complement strand
ATTTTTCCTTAAGGCTTCTTTCTTTTTCAATTTAAATTATAAAGGATTTTTATAGATAATAAATAAAAATGTAATTAGTTTTAAAGATAAAATAATTTCCAGGCTTTTTTTATGCCCACTTATTATATTTTTGTTTTTATTGACGAGATTTAGAAACCACATCACACATGATCATGGTGATATTGATTATAATATCGTTTATGACATTTTAATAAACCGCCGTAAAGACATAGATTCATTTTTAGAGGAAATATCTAAGAAATTATAAAATTCGTATCATTTCAAATAGAAATGATCCAATAAAAATCCTTCTAAGAGTATAAGTAGTGTATTATTTCTTTATTGTATTTATGAAAAAATAATAGCCAGAAGGTTTATTGATTTTTAAACCAATGGTAAGTCAACTTCAGACCCTCTTCCAGAGACATCCCGGGCTGCCAGCCCAGTATTTTTTTAGCCAGTCCGTAAGAAAGCTGGCTTCTTCTTTGTTCGCCCTCCTTGACAGGACCGTGAACCTCTTCGACATCGCTTTTTCCGGATACTTCTCTCAAGATCTTAAAAAGCTCCACTACCGTGGTTTCTTTTTCTGTTCCCACATTCAGGGACCCCGTAAAATCGCTTTCCATTGTCCTTATATTTACATCCACGACGTCTCCTACATAAACGTAGTCCCTTGTCTGGAGACCATCCCCATTAATTATGGGATTTTCCCCTTTAATGATCTTGCTTGAAAATATTGCCACTACTCCTGCTTCTCCGTATGGATCCTGCCGGGGTCCATATATATTGCCATACCTCAGGGATATATATTTAAGACCATAAGTCTTATAAAAATAATACAGGTAATTTTCGGTAGCAAGCTTTGCAACTCCGTAAGGTGAGATTGGTCTTGTAGGATGTTCTTCATCCGCCGGAAAATATTTTTGTTCACCGTAAACCGTTCCCCCGCTTGACGCAAATATTATCTTGTTTACATTATAAGTATGACAGGCCTGAATCACATTAAGTCCGCCCATCACATTTATATCCGCATCCATCAAGGGATTTTCCACTGACACCCTGACCGAAAGCTGAGCGGCATTGTGAATTACTACCTCCGGTTTTTCGGCCTTGAATATGCTGTATAATTTCTTACTTCTGATATCGCACCTATAAAATCTGGCTCCCCCCGGAATGTTTTCTTTCTTTCCATTCGAAAGGTCGTCAACTATCACTACCCTGTGTTTTTTCTCCAGAAGACCATCTGCTACGTTCGATCCGATAAATCCCGCGCCGCCTGTTATAAGTACTTTCAAATCAATCTCCTTATAAAATTTTATTTCCTGTATTATATATTTTTTATCCGGTTATTAAAAACTGACCGGTATGGCCTATTACAATGCAAGCCAATTCTCTAATATGCTACTCTTCACCCAACTGATCTTCATCTGACTGATTTTCATCTGACTGATCCTCGTTCAACTGCTCTTCATCTGTCTGCTCTTCTTTTATATACTCCGTATTTCTAATAGCCGGGATAGAAAGATCTACATTCCCAAAAACTTTGATCCTTATACCTTCAATGTAAAAAATGACACCTTCTATTTCGGGAATTTCCGTAAGGGTGTTTACTATAGAATAAATTATAAATTCATCCAGGATCCTCGTATCCAGACTATTTTCCAGGAATTCCTGGGAAAGATCTATTTTGGCTGTATTCTCATAGGTTTCAGCGTCAAGCAGTTCCGTACCTGCGGGAATCACCGGAAAGTGATATGACTTGGAAGGCCCATTTAGCAGCTCCTGGATGGCATTCTTTACGGCGTTCTCGGGGCTTCCGGCATTTATGGTTCGTTTCTCGGAAACCATTTTTTTATCTTCACCGAGTTCGGAAAAATAAAAATTGATTTTCAGGGTATCGTCATAGGTTTCTTTTTCTTCACTGCCGCCTGTAAGTCCTAAAAAGAAGTTTTTGATCCTCTGCCATAAAGACAGACTGGTAGTGGTTTTATTGTTATCGGAAACTTCATCTGATGTGGTTTCACTCTCAGTAATATTTTCTTCTCCGCTTTCACCGGAATCATCGGCCTGAACGGATTCCTCTGTTGCATCAACTGCATCATTCTCTCCGGTATCCAGTAAAACCGTTTCCCCTTCTTCAACCTGGTTTTCATCGGAAGGAGAGGAGAATTTACTTTTTATAAAATCAGGATTATCTATGCTGTAAAATATGAAAAATCCCACCGTCACAAGAAGGATCACGATCAGTGTAAATCTTACAATCGGATTAGGACCTTTTTTTCTTTTTTTTACCTGCTTATTTGCAGAATTCATTGTATCAATCAGAATTTTTTAAAAGTCATTATAAAATCCGGAAAAATCAAAAGATTTTATCCGTTTAAAAAATTTAAATAGTAATTCCTTACTTTTATAAAAAGATCGGGATCTTCTTTTTGAAGTGCCTGGAATATTTTCTCGTCTATCAATCTGGGATTATTTATACTCTTCCGAAATGCTTCTATGAAGAAATCGATTATGTCTTTATCATTTTTATCGATTGAATCTATAAGTTTTTTAAGATCTTCCTTTTTCTTTTCGATCTTTTTTTTATTTTCTTCTATATCTTCGTAATCTTTTTTATTCAGACACCCGCCGCACCAATCAAGACAACTCTTATCATCTCCGCTGAAGGTAAGTTTACCATCCTTATATTTTATTACCTGTGGATTGACTTTGAACACGTTCGTATGACATCGCGGGCATTTGACTTTTTTTTCATCGGCGAAAAATTCTATTTCATACCCGCATCTGGTACATAATACGATATTTGTTTTGAAATCTTTTAAATATGCCGGATCCTGTCCCGGACAACTACCTTTTGCTTTAGGCACAACTGCCTTCTTTCTCCTGAATCATCAAAAATCTTGTTTATCGTTATTCATTTCATAAATATTGCACATACGGTACTGTCAAAGATATTATATATAACTACGATAAGTTTTTAAACAACACGGGATCTTCCCTGAAAGCAGGGGATCTCTTATCAACCCCGGAACTCCTTCCGGTGTAGAAGTTTTTATATTTTTTAATCTACCTTTTATAAATTCTTAAAAGGCTTGCTTCCGGTGGACAATAAAATCTGAACTGTGAATATTTTCCCTCCCCGAGGCCCCTCGTCACATAAAGGATCAGAGTTTTAAAATAAAAAAGTCCCGAGGCAAATTTTGTTTTTATCTTACATCCTGAAATTATTGCCCCTATCAGAGGTAACCTTACCTGTCCGCCGTGGGTATGTCCACTGAGTATAATATCGGTTTTTTTCCGTGCAAGATTGATTATGGAATCGGTATCCGGAGTATGTATCATCACTATGCGCAATTTGCCTCTGTTGTTTATTTCATGAATCTTCTTTTTGCTTAATGCAAATACTTTCCTGTAATCGGATTTTTCTACCGGTTCCATACTATTTACCGGATCGATATGACTGAAAGCTCTGGCAATATCGATTTTCTTTACTATCGGGTCATCGAGGCCTATGATCTCGATACTGTTTATACCGCCAGTGTTGAATTCAATCTTTCTGCTTTCATTTATTAAAGCTTCGATACCAATATTCTTGAGACTTCTCACCATGCCGGCGATGTCATTTTCTTTCCTGTAACTCTTTTTCCTCTTAAGCATATTTCTCACAAACTCTGTCAAAGCTTTGTCATAATGATCGTGTACGCCAAAAACCGCATACTTTCCTATTCTTGCTTTTAGAGGAGCAAGCATTTCAATCACATATTCCATGCTGCTGTTGTTTCCTATCAGGTCACCGGTAATAAAAATAAGATCCACATTCAAACCGGCCAGACTCTGAACGAACTTAAATAATCTTTTTCCTTTGAAATTCTTTCTAAGGTGAAAATCGGATAAATGTAAAATGGTAAGCAGCGGTTCCCCCGGTTTACCCTCACCGGTTACAGGCGACGATTTTTCCTTTATGAATATATCCACATCCGATAGATTGAAATTGACCGGTTCATATCTGAATGCGTATAAATATAACCATATAAATATGGCTGCAACCGGTAAACTTATATAAATAATCCAGTACATTTATAATTTTCCTAGTTTTCCTTCTCTATGGCCCTTTAGTTTAAAATCTATAAGATAATATCACAAATTTCCCATAATTTAATCCTGGTTATTTGTGATCAATAAATAATTGACACAATAGCACTCATATATTAATATTAATAATATTAATATTAATACTTGATTATCTGTATAACATGAAACGGAGTATATTAATGGATAAGGAGAGAACATCCATACTTTTGGAAAAAGATGTCATGCTAAGATTAAAGACTCTGGCTAAAATTACCAATAAATCTACTTCTTTTATAATCAGGGAAGCAGTGACTGAATATGTGACAAAAAAAACACCAAAGAAAAAATTCAATATAATAGGAATTGTAAACAGCGGCGACACTCAGTTTGCTGAAAATGATGAAGAGTATCTAAAGAATAATTACGGGAAGGATTGAGATGCAAATTATTTTGGATACCAGTGCTGTCATTGGTTTAATGGACAAAAAATATAAAAAACATGAACATTTGAAAACAATATTTACTGAAAAAGATAATTTGTATATCCTACCCTCTACTGCTATTGGTGAGATTTGCTATATGTTAAATAGTCGATTTGGCAACAAAGTTGAACTTATTTTCCTCGAAGAAATTGTAAGGACCAATTTCCAACTGGAACTTCTTAAAGACATGGACATAGTAAGAACCATAGAAATATTAAAAAAGTATGATACTCTGAATATAGGTTATGTAGATGCTTCAATCGTGGCCATAGCAGAGCGTCTTAAGATAAATAAGATTCTCACGCTGGATAGGAAACATTTTGAAATAATTATACCAAGAGGATTTGACCGGTTTGAAATACTGATATAAAAAAGATAGAAATTCTCTTCGGTTTATTAATTATTTTCTAATTATTATAATAAAATAAATTTTTTAGGATTCTAAAAAATTTTAAAAATCAATCAAAGTGTATAATATAAAAATGGTTTTGTTAATTGGTGCAACAGGTTTTTTAGGACCGCCGGTATTAAAGAAATTACTGGAAACGGATTATGAGGTAAACTGTCTGGTAAGAACTGACAGTGATAGATACGGTCTTCTGGACATAGCAAAATCGGAAGGAAAAAAGATTTTATTCAGTTCCGGAACGCTCCAGAGCCCCGATTCAATTATTTTGGCCCTTAAAAAAGCAGATAGTGTGATTTATATGGTCGATCTGGAATATACCGATCTTCTCGAAAATTTTCTCGGTGCCGCCAGTCGTTCCGCGATCAAAAGAGCTATTTTTATTAGCTCCACAACCGTGTTGATTCCACAAAAAAGTATGGTAAAAAACCAGAAAATAAATTCGGAAAGACTTATAACCAGTTCCGGGCTGGATTATACCATCCTGAGGCCCACCATGATTTACGGGTCAAAAGATGATAATAATTTTTCGAAAATGATCAGCTTCATAAAAAAGAGAGGATTTTTTTTAGTTTTCGGAAACGGAAATAATCTTATCCAGCCGATATATATAGAAGATGTGGCAGATTCAATTACCCGGACCATCGATAATAAAAAAACTTATGGCAAAATCTATGACATTGCAGGCAAAGATTCCTTGAAATATAGAGATATGCTGGGTATTGTAAGAAACAAACTAAAAAAGCATTTTTGGATCATCAGGCTTCCATTAAAATTCAGCAAATTTTTAATATCCGTTTATGCTAAAATTTCCGGAAATCCTTCGCTCACTCCCGGACAAATAGAAAGAATGGGAATCGATAAAATGTATTCATACCAAAAAGCAGCAGATGACTTTCACTTCTCTCCGTTAAGATTCGAAGACGGCATAGAAAAACTGATAAAGGAACTGGATGTTAAAGATTGATAGCCGGAGTAGATGGTTACTATAAACCAGACTTCAAGAGTGTTTAAAAAAGATATCAGTTTCCGCCTTTACCGGTAATTGCGGCTTTCACCGTAATCAGGAATATTTTTATATCAAGCCATATCGAAGCATCTTTGATATAAAGCTGGTCATACATGACCTTGTCCGGGATCGATAGTTCATCTCTCCCGCTGATCTGCGCAAGTCCGCTTACTCCAGGCCTGACTTTATCGACCCCTTTGTCCTTACGCAGCCTTATAAGAAGTTCTTGATTGTGAAGTGCGGGCCTGGGTCCCACGAAACTCATATCACCTTTTAGTATATTTATAAGCTGGGGTATCTCATCTACGCTTAATCTTCTGAGTATTGTCCCAACTCTGGTATTTAAACTTTTCTGGTCCTTAAGTCTATCCGTAGGGATATCAGGAGTGCCTTCTTTCATGGTCCTGAATTTATAAATAGTAAAATATCTGCTGTTAAGACCGACTCTCTTCTGTCTGTATATGACTCTTCCGGAAGAATCGATTTTAATGATTAAAGGAATTGTGATCCAGAAAGGAATGAATAATATCATAAGAAATATCGACAGTATTATATCAAAAATTCTCTTTGTGATTTTATAGAACATAAGCCGCAATTGCTCACTTTGCTAATCATATAATCTGGACCACATTTTATTTTCATCGAAATGGGGGACTATCTTTTTTAAATCCCTGAATAATCCCTTGTAATCATCTATTTGTATCTCTTTTTCGATATTGAAAAGTATATTTGTTATTTCGTCCTTCTTTAAATGATTTATACTGCTGTTATGTTTTGCCTCAAAAATTTGTTTGAATCCCGTTGAAATAAGTTCCTCATTTTCACCTGTAAGTTCTTCATCCATTTTTTCACCATCCCTCGGACCGGTATATTTTATTTCGATATCTTTACCCGGTTCCATTCCATAGATCCTTATCATGTTCTTGGCCAGGTCCAGTATATTTATAGGTTCACCCATATCCAGCACATATATTTCTCCTCCCTTTCCCATAATGCAGGCCTGGATCACAAGTTGCGATGCCTCGGGTATGGTCATGAAATATCTCTTCATATTAGGATGTGTCACTCTAACGGGTCCGCCTGACTGTATTTGTTCTTTAAACAGAGGAACTACGCTCCCCATACTTCCAAGGACATTGCCAAACCTTACGATCATAAACCTGGTGCTTTTTACGTCTGACAAAGTCTGCAAATATTGTTCGGAAAGCAGTTTTGAGACTCCCATCACATTCTGGGGTTTTACGGCTTTATCCGTGGAGAGCAATACAAATCTCTTAACGCCAAACTCGATGGAAAGCTTTGCCAGTATCTTGGTCCCGAGATAATTATTTTGAATAGCTGCCTTTGGATTTAGCTGCATCAACGGCACATGCTTATACGCGGCTGCATGAAATATTATATCGGGTTTATATTTCTTAAAGACACCCCTCAGGGTTTGTTTGTTTCTAATATCTATGACTATGGGAACCGTAGAAACAAAGGCGAATTTATTATCAAGTTCTTCCAATATCAAAAATAAATTATTTTCCGAATGATCCACCAGTATTATCTTCTCTGGTTTGAACCTTATGATCTGTCTGCATATTTCGGACCCTATCGATCCCCCTGCTCCGGTAACCATAATGACCTTATCCTTTATCTCGGATACTACTTCCGGAATTTTTATATTTATTGGCTCTCTTCCCAGAATGTCTTCGATCTCTATGTCCCTTACCTGATAGAGGTAGACTTTTCCGTCGATGACTTCATATAAACTGGGTAAAGTCTTACAATTTACACCGTATTCTCTGGCTTTGACTGCAACTTCTTTTCTCACGTTACCGGAAGCGGAAGGCATGGCTATTATTACTTCATCAACGGATTGATCCTTGATCACACTTTCCATCTTGGATATCGGTCCAAGGACACTTATCCCGTGTATTTTGTTTTTTATTTTTGAATAGTCATCATCCAAAAATCCGATAGGCATATATTCGCTGTTCTTTTGTCTGATCATTTCCCTTACGATCATTTCGCCTGCATCACCGGCTCCGATAATCAATACCCGTTTTTTTCTCATTGCGTTACTTCCGAATTTTAATTCATTAAAGAATCTCTCCGAAAATCTTGAAACTATTATCAGGATAAGAGTCAGCAGGAAATCAATGATAAATATACTTCTTGGGAAAAAAGGGAAGTCAAAATTTATATTGATTCTGAAAATCGATATAGGATAACTTAAGATATAAAAAATGACTACAAGGATTACCGAACCAAGGGTGACGGATTCGAGTATGGCTATCATATCTTTTAATGAAGCGTATTTCCAGACTCTTCTATACACTCCAAAAAGCCAGAGTATAGGAATCTTGACAAGGATCACAATCAAAATATACCAGCCCATAAAATCGGAATACTGGGAAAAAAGACCCTGGCTGTCTATCAGACCTATCTGACCCCTTAGAAAAAATGAGATCACAAATGATGTAAAGATTATTAAAGCATCAAATATAAGCTGACCTGTTATTTTGAATGCAGTTCTACTTCGCATCTATTGATTTTTAAAATAAAATTTAATGAAATAAAAAATTTATTGCATAATATCTTTATAATCTTCCCCCACTACCAAAATCAAATCTGCTGTGGTCTCATAAAAATTCCAATTGTTATTATATGCATAAATCTCCAAATTATCAAAAATCAAAGCCAGCTGCTCGGCTTTTTCGAGGCTGCCCTTATTATATAAAATTGTTGTTTCCTTAAAATCGAATGTTTCTGCATTGGATATTGCAAAGACTTTGAAACCATTACTTTTCAAATAATCCTTGATTTCATCTGCCGCTCCGCTGATGCCGTTGCCATTATATATTTTTACTGTCGTATTTTTGGCAACTGCCTTATACAGGTTTCTGCCAACATCTACATTCACTTCAAGGGGAATCACACCTTTTTCCGAAAACCAGGTGACCCTTTCATGAACCATATCAAACTGCAGTATATATCTGCCTGCTTTATCCGGCGCTTTGATACTTATTTCCACTTCTGTCTCTTCACCATAAGAAATATCATAGGTGAGTAACCCCCTATTACCGTCCCAGATAACCATCTCACCTGTGTCTCTATCGATCCAGTGTGTACCCAGAGCGATTCTTTCCTTGCCGGAGAAGCCCCAGGTCAAAAACCCATTATTTTTTACCTCGATTACGGCATTAAATTCTTCTCCGGTATCGAGGAAATTCGGAGTTTCTCCTATATCATTATATTGAGCAGAATAAGAGAGGTCTATGGACACAAACTTTTCCAGAGGCGGAACTCCCTGAAAAGAAAACCAGGTCACACCTTCCTGTACAAGATCTACCTGTAAAATATATTCACCGGGTTCGGAAGGAGATATCACAGCCAGATCGAAAACTATCTCCTCGCCGACATTGACTCCGTCCTCAGATATAATACTTCTCTTACCGTCAAAGACTACTGTTTCTTTGTTGTTGAAATCTATCCAGTGATACCCAAGATAAATAGGATTGTCACCATTTTTGTTCCAGCTCAAAGCACCGGTGTTTTTTACTCTGATTTTATATTTATACTGAGTATTTATTGTCATTGAATCCGATATCTCATCCACCTCCGAATATTCCGCATTGTAAGTACTGGCCGGTTCCCCGTTTATGATTCTCTGCCACATGGCTCTTGCCTCCTGGACATCAGGGAGCTGGACGCTTACGGTTCCGTCATTTATCCAATCCGAACGTGAAGGAATGATCGCTGTTCCGAAATTTTCCGAACTAAAAGAAAGGATGGCTTTCGAATATTTGAGAATAGTCAGAACGTCAAGGTCGGTTCTTGTATTTTCTACCAGAATATTAAAATAGTAAGGAACACTTGAAAGGTATTTTATATTTAATTTTTGTTTTATCAGTTCCTTAAATAATTGCTGCTGTCTCTGGATTCTTCCTATGTCTCCGAGTTCCGTAGATCTGCTCCTTGTATATGATAAGGCTTGCTCCCCGGTAAGATGATGGTTACCTGATGCAAAATTGGCACCGCTTTTAGGATCCACGATGGGCCTATCGATAGTTATGTCTACTCCTCCCAGAGCATCGATTAATTTTACAAATCCTTCAAAATCAAGAGTAATATAATGATTTATTTCCGCTCCCAGAAAAGAATTGATCGTCCTTATCATGAGTTCTTCCCCGCCATAGGCATAAGCAGCGTTTATCTTATCTTCACCATGGTCCGGTATTTCTACAAGAGTATCTCTGGGAATCGAAAGCAGACTGCCGGTATTATCTTCGGGATCCAAATAAAAAAGCATTATGATATCGGCTCTGCCTGCATCATTTTCAACATCTCTGGTATCACGTCCCAATACAAGGATGGTAACAGGTTCCTCCGGTGACTCTATAGGAGCAAGTATATTCTCGATTTCAGTAGTGTTAAGTGAATTTATGGCCTTGTTCATTGAATCGATATATATAAAGAAACCAGCTGTTCCGATACCTCCGATAAAAATTATAGAAGAGATGATAATTATAATTATTCTTACATACAAGGGTAATCTTTTGAATCTACTTAGTTTTCCCTTGCCCGTACTTTTTTTATCTTTTTTTTCTACCCTTTTTTTATCTCTCTTGATTCTAAAAAATTTCAAGTAATAAAACTCCTGAGTAAACTTTTTTATTTTTAAACTAACTTATTTTTCTTATATCTGCACCGATACTGCGCAATTTTTCTTCAAAATCTTCATAACCTCTTCTAATGTGATTTATATCGCTTACCTCCGTGGACCCTTCTGCAGTCAGTCCCGCGAGTACCATAGCTGCTCCGGCACGAAGGTCGAACGACCTTACGGGTGCTCCCGATAATTTCTCGACTCCTTTTATTACCGCACGATGACCGTCGATCTTTATATTTGCCCCCATTCTGTTCAATTCATCTACATACATAAATCTGTTTTCGAATACATTCTCGGTCACTATGGAAATACCTGGGACAACAGCAAGCAGTACGGTAATTATTGGCTGCAAATCCGTAGGGAAACCGGGATATGGAAGAGTGCTGATATTGACCGGTTTGCATGCTTTTTGAGATTTACCTACCTTTATATTATTTTCATCGATAATAGAAATACTTACGCCGATTTCCTTTAATTTAAGATAAAATATCTCAAGATTTTTCCATCTTACATTCTCGATTTCTATTTTATCGCCGCATAAACCTGCTGCAGTGATAAAAGTACCCGCTTCAATGCTGTCAGGCATGACTTCATAATCTGTTCCCTTTAGATTCTTGACTCCATTTATGACAATGCAATCAGTACCCGATCCCTGTATTTCCGCACCCATCGAGTTTAAAAAGCAGGCAAGATCTGATATCTCCGGTTCTCTTGCAGCATTATTGATAATTGTTTCACCGCTTGCCAGGCATGCCGCCATTATTATATTTTCAGTGGCGCCCCTGGATGGAAAATCAAGATTTATCACGCTGCCGGAAAGCCTGGCGCCGGATTTTTTGCCGTCGACACGGCAATTGATATATCCGTGTTCCACGAAATATTCCGCACCCAGGTCCTCAAAACCTTTCAGATGAAGATCTATTTGTCTCGAACCGATATTGCATCCTCCCGGGATAGCTACCTTTACTTCACCAAACTTGCTTAAAAGCGGCCCCGCAACCAGTATTGAAGCTCTCATCTTTCTTACAAGTTCATAAGGTGCTTCGTAGCAATCAATACCCTGCGGATCGATCTCGATTACTTTATTTTTCGCATCTACATTTACGCTGGTTCCAAGAGTCTTAAGCACATCCACCATGATGTTTACATCTTCGATTTTTGGTACATTTCTTAAAGTAGTCTTACCATCTGCAAGAATCGATGCGGCCATCAACTTCAATGCAGAATTCTTGGCACCACTTATCTTAACTTTCCCGGATAGAGTTTTTCCGCCATTTATAATGAATTTTTCCATAAAAAAACAAAAAAAATGCCCTTGATAAAAAGTAAACGCTATTATAACAAATAAAGATGAATTAAAAAATAAGAGTTGTTTTGCTAAAAATCCAGTCTTATCAGTTCGACTCCAGCTTCAACAAGCAGTTCTATTGCAAGAGGATCGGGATAATCTTCGAAATAATATATCTTTTTTATTCCTGAATTTATTATCATTTTTGCACAGAGGACACAGGGCTGATTCGTCGAATAAATAACCGAATCTCTTATCTGAACTCCATGATAGGCTGATTGAAGGATCGCATTTTGCTCGGCATGCAGGCCGCGGCAAATTTCGTGTCTTTCACCCGAGGGTACTCCCATCTCTTCCCTGAGACACATCCCGATTTCAATACAATTTTTTACCCTCATCGGGGCACCATTATAACCCGTAGTAAGGATTCTTTTATCCTTGACGATTATAGAACCGACTTTTCTTCTAAGACATGTCGATCTTGTAGCAACCTGTCTGGTAATCGATACAAAGTATTCATCCCATGTCGGCCGGGTAATCACCATTTTTTAATATACCTTTTTAATTTATAATAATTTACTTTAGTTTGTTATCTACTTGAGATAGTTCTCTAAATATACTAAAGCTTATCAGGTAAAATGCCAAGTATTTTGTGAAAGGACTGTCTGGCAAAATCCGTAATTTTTTTTACTTAAAAAATATTATATACTTAAAAAAAAGGATAGCTTTTACTCTTTATGAAGACTTTAAAAATTAACGGATCTGATAAAATCACTAAAAATTTTATAAGTGAGACTGCGGAACTTTTAATGGAAGGAAAAATAGTGATCCTCCCTACCGGAACTGTCTATGGGTTAAGCTCTAAATACGATGATAGGGACTCGATCGATAAAATACATAACATAAAAAAAAGAAATAAAAATCAGCCTTTTATAATACTCATTTCAAGGCTTGATGATTTAAAAAAACTGGCTTCTGATATAAATCCGACAGCGAGAAAAATACTAAAGAAATTCTGGGATATAAAAGACCCCAAACCTCTTACTTTGATTTTTAAAAAAAACAGTGCTCTCGAAAGTTTTATCACGGGCGGCAGCCCGAATATTGCAATAAGACTGGCAGATACAGGATTTTTAAGGGAAATAATAAACATATGCGGCCCTATTATATCTACAAGTGCAACTATTTCCGGAATAAAGACCTACCCTAAAAAAATAGAGGACATACCCCCGGAAATCAGAAAACAGGTAGATCTGATAGTGGAAAATACTTCTTCTCTTACCGGAATTGAATCGACCATTGTCGATGTGACCGGCAAGAATCCTGTCCTGGTAAGGGACGGCGCAGTAAAAATAGTTTTTTAAATAAAAACCTTGAATAAATTTTTGATTATCAGTTCAATTAGAATATAATATTAAAGAGTTAAAAGGGTCAATATGCATGGTATCATGATAGTATTACCCTCAAAACTACTAAAGGAGAAGCCATTTTATGAAAATAGTAATAGGTTCGGATCATGCAGGTTATAATTATAAGTCTGCACTTATCGAGCTCGTAAGATCGATGGGGCACACCATACAGGATATAGGCACCGACAGCTGTAAAAGCGTTGATTACCCCGATTACGCGGAAAAAGGTGCAAAAATAGTCGCCTGCGGACAGGCCGACATCGGAATACTGGTATGCGGGTCCGGGATTGGAATGGATATAGTAGCCAATAAAATAAAAGGTATCCGGTCCGCTGTCTGCTGGAATGAAGAGACTGCAAGAGTGGCCCGTGACCACAACAGTGCAAATATATTATGCCTGGGAGAAAGATTCTTATCACTGGATCAATGTATCGAAATAACAAAGACTTTCATAAACACGCCTCTGAGCCATGAAGAGCGTCATATCCGAAGAGTCAATAAAATAATGGAAATCGAAGAAAGGAACCGGACCTGTAATGACTGATCTTAAAAAACATGAAAATCATACCCTGAGCACAGAAATAGATACCGAGACAAAAAAGATTATAGAAAAAGAATTGGAAAGGCAAAAGAGCCAGCTGATTCTTATAGCTTCCGAAAATTTTACTTCGCAGGAAGTCCTGAGGACTATGGGATCCGTACTTACCAACAAATACGCCGAGGGCTATCCCGGCTGCAGATATTATGCGGGATGCGAAAATGTCGACGAAGCAGAAAAGTTAGCTATAAACAGAGCCAACGAATTATTTGGTTCCAATTACAGCAATGTCCAGCCTCACAGCGGAGTAAGCGCCAATCTTGCGATATTTTTGGGTATTTTGAAATGCGGGGATAAAATCCTGAGTATGAATCTAAGAGACGGCGGCCACCTTTCTCACGGACATAAACAAAATTTAAGCGGCAGATATTACGAGATACATAAATACAGTGTGGACCCGGAAACAGAAATGCTGGATTATGAAAATGTAAAAAATCTGGCAAAAGAAGTAATGCCTAAATTAATAATATGCGGGGCAAGTTCCTATTCAAGAATAATAGAATTTAAAAAGTTCAGGGAAATTGCCGATGAAGTCGGCTCGTATCTGATGGCCGATACGGCTCATATTGCAGGACTTATGGTCAAAGGATATCATCCGACCTCAGTTAATGTGGCAGATTTTACCACCGCTACCACCCACAAGACATTAAGAGGTCCGAGAGGGGGATTGATCATTGCCGATAAAAAATATGCGGAGCTTGTAGACAGGTCAGTTTTCCCCGGTGTCCAGGGAGGACCCATGATGCATATAATTGCTGCCAAGGCAGTGGCTTTCAGAGAGGCTTTAAAGGATTCCTTTAAAGATTACAGCAGGCGCATCATCGAAAATTCAAAAGCTCTGTGTGAATATATGAAAAATGATGGTTTTAGAATAGTATCAGGCGGAACAGATAATCATCTCTTTGTGATGGATCTTACCGGTAAGGGACTTACTGGCCGTGAAGCCGTGGGGATCCTTACATCTGTCGGTATAGTAGTCAATTTAAATGTGATTCCTTTCGATAAACTGGCCCCTACGATAGCTAGCGGCATAAGGATCGGTACGCCTGCGGTCACCACTCAGGGAATGGGTGTCGAAGAAATGCATAAAATCGGAGAACTTATTTCATCTGCTCTTGCAAACAGGGAAAATAATACAATACTTAAAGAAATCGCTAAAAAAGTGAAAAACCTTGCCGGAGACTTTCCGGTTTATGTAAAAGAGTAGATATAAGGGATAAAGATCAGTGACTTCTCACAATATCTTTTACTTTCATCAGCCTTACGGTGTTTGAACGCTCGTTTTCTTCCAATTTCATTGTTATGAATTTTATGGTCTCGGTTATGCCTGGTATCAATTTGTATTCAAGGGCATTTACTCTTCTTCTGGTCTCCTCCATTTCCACCGCCAGAAGCTGCACCGATTTCTCTTTTTCAGCAAGACCCAGAAGGTCGACCAGGAATTTTTCAAAATCTTTAAGAGCTATATCCATTTCTCCGGAGGTATTAATATAACCATATGGGATTATGTCGCCGCTTACTTCCCTCGCATAAACCGGTACGCTAACATTTATGATGTTTCGCATACTGGCCGATATGGAAATCTTCTTCGATGGCAGCAGCAACTCCTGGTCTGCCTGGTGCGGACCCAGGCTGGCTTTTGCAAGCACGAATCTTTCCAGTATGGATTGAAACTGCTTTTCAATTGATAACCTTAATGCTTTTACTTCATCGATTACTGCCAGTAATTGCCTCATCAGTTCATCTCTTTTATCTTTTAGCAGCTTATGCCCTCTCCGGGCGAGATTTAATCTCTTTTTCAACCGGAGAAGTTCCATTCTGGTTGCGTTTACATTTACAAGCATTAAAACCTTCTAAGCTTCTTCTTTTTCAGTTTTGAATTTTGCAAGGTATTTATCCAGGTACTCTGTCCTTATCCTTTTTAATTCTTCCCTGGGAAATATCGTGAGCAGTTTCCATCCGAGATCAAGCGTCCTGTCTATGCTTCTATTTTCGTGTTCACCCTGAGAAACATATTCCTTTTCGAATTTATCTGCAAATTTTAAGTATAATTTATCCAGATCAGTTAGTGCAGCTTCCCCAAGAATTACTGCAAGCTCTTCTACTTCTTTTCCTCTGGCATATGCAGCATACAACTGATTGAACATGTCCATATGGTCCTCTCTTGTCTTGCCCTGGCCAATTCCTTTATCCTTGAGTCTGGAAAGTGAAGGAAGCACATCTATCGGAGGAGATAATTTTTTCTTATAAAGCGATCTTGAAAGCATGATCTGACCCTCGGTTATATATCCCGTAAGGTCGGGGATAGGATGGGTTTTATCGTCCTCAGGCATGGTAAGTATCGGAATCTGGGTTATGGAACCTTTCTTTCCCTTGATCCTGCCTGCTCTCTCATAAATAGTTGCAAGGTCGGTATATAGATATCCCGGATAACCTCTTCTACCGGGAATTTCTTTCCTTGCGGCCGAAACTTCTTTCAGTGCCTCACAGTAGTTTGTCATATCGGTCAGAATAACAAGTACGTGCATATCCTTTTCAAATGCAAGATATTCGGCACAGGTAAGACCCACCCTGGGAGTTGCGATCCTTTCAATTGCCGGATCGTTGGCAAGATTGAGTACAAGGACCGATCTTCCTATTGCACCGGTTTTTTTGAAATCATTTATGAAATATTCCGATTCCTCGAAGGTGATTCCTATGGCTATGAATACCACAGCAAACTCTTCCTTCTCCGTAAGAACCATTGACTGTCTCGCGATTTGTGCCGCAATGCGGTTATGGGGAAGACCCGCTCCGGAGAATATGGGCAGTTTCTGCCCTCTAACAAGAGTATTAAGACCATCTATGGAAGATAGTCCGGTCTGTATGAACTCATTAGGATAATCCCTGGCAAAGGGATTGATTGGCGCACCATTTATATCCAGACTTTTTTCGGGAATGATCTTATCCTTTTCTGTTTTCGGTTTTCCTATGCCGTTAAAAACCTTACCAAGTATATCCGGAGATACGTACATATGTATTCCTCTCCCTAAAAAACTCACTCTTGTATTCCTGGAATCTATTCCCGAAGTACCTTCGAATACCTGTACCAGTGCGTTATCTCTATCGACCTCAAGTACCTTCCCGCTTCTGATACTTCCATTATCAAGCTTTATTTCGACCAGTTCTTCATATTTGACTCCTTCGACACCTTCCACGAGCAGCAGCGGCCCGGAGATATTTGCAATACTCTTATATTCTTTTAGCATCTTTACTCCTCTGTCATAGAAGAAAATTCTTTATCTATATCTTTTTTGATTTTATCGATAGTATTTATTTCCTCATTTTTTATATATTTCATTCTGGCTATTTTATTCCTGATTTCCATATTCTCAATAGCTTTGATATCTACATTTATTTTCAGGTAATTATTCGCCTGATTGTAGAAATATATGATCGTATCTATCATCTTATATTGTTTTTCAATAGGCGAGTATGTATCCACTTCATGAAAAGCAATCTGGTGCAGGAAATCCTCTCTCAACATCCTGGCTGTAAGCAGGATCAATCTATCCGAACCGGATAGGGCGTCGATTCCCACCAGACGGACAATCTCTTCCAGTTCCGATTCTTTTTCAAGGATTCTCATTGCTTCTGCCTGCAGATCAAAGTAATCTTCCTTAAGATTCTTAGTGATATAATCTCTTATATTTTCGATATAAAGAGAGTAAGAACTTAACCATGATATTGCAGGGAAATGTCTTGCATAAGCAAGTCGGTCCTCAAGTGACCAGAAGACCTTAACGACCCTTAATGTTGCCTGAACCACCGGGTCGGAAAGATCGCCTCCCGGAGGAGATACGGCGCCTATAACTGAAAGAGCTCCCTGTCTTTCCTTTCCGCTTGAAAGACATTTTATCATACCTGCTCTTTCATAAAATGAGGCAAGTCTCGCGCCGAGATAAGCCGGATATCCCTCTTCTCCCGGCATCTCTTCCAACCTTCCGGAAATCTCCCTCATTGCTTCCGCCCATCTTGAGGTCGAATCTGCCATGAGTGCAACCGAATACCCCATATCCCTGAAATATTCCGCTATGGTTATTCCTGTATAAACAGATGCTTCCCTGGCTGCGACCGGCATATTCGAAGTATTGGCAATAAGCACGGTCCTCTTCATCAAAGGAGCTCCGGATCTTGGATCCGTAAGTTCAGGAAATTCCATAAGGACTTCCGTCATCTCATTACCTCTCTCGCCGCAGCCTATATAAACAATGATCTCGGCGTTGATCCACTTGGCAAGCTGATGCTGGACAACTGTTTTACCGGAACCGAATGGCCCTGGAATGCAAGCTGTACCGCCTCTTGCGATTGGGAAAAACATATCTATTACTCTCTGACCGGTGAATAACGGCATATCCGGACTGATCTTATTAAGATATGGTCTGGGTTCTCTTACCGGCCATTTCTGCATCATCGTGATCTTCCTGTCTCCGCTTGAATCCTTTAAGATTGCTATTGTGTCTTCGACCGTAAACTCGCCTTTTTCTATTGACCTGACTTCTCCGGCTATTCCGGGCGGGACCATGATATAATGTCTTACTATTTCAGTCTCATTGACAAACCCCAGGAAATCACCACCGCTTACCATATCACCCATTTTTATCATTGGTTCGAACTCCCATTTACGTTCCCTATTCAAAGCCGCAGCAGAAACACCTCTTGCTATAAAATTCCCGGTATTTTTATAGATTTCATCCAGAGGCCTCTGAATACCATCATAAATAGATTGCAGTAAGCCAGGACCCAGCTCCACGGTCAGCGGCCCTCCGGTAGGATATACAGGTTCGCCGACTCCAATGCCCCCCGTCTCTTCATAAACCTGTATGGAGGCAAGGTCCTTATTGAATTCTATTATCTCTCCCATCAGTTTCTTATCGGAAACATAGACGACATCGAACATTTTGGAACCGGCCATATTTTCTGCTACAACAAGCGGGCCCGCTACCTTGACGATTTTTCCTAAATCATCCATTTAATCGCTCCTATTTCTCTCTTCAGCCATAATATCCGCCCCCACGGCTTTTATTATTGCTCTTCTTAAATTATTAACGGCATAGTTATTTCTTTTTCCCAATCCTGGAATCACCACAATGGAAGGCATTGTTTCGTTTGCATATTCCCTTAGTAAATTATCAAGTTTCAATGCAATGGTTTCCGTCATAAAAATAATTCCGTAACCTTCCGAAACAAGCTGCCTCAATCTTTCTTCTGCTTCTGAAATTTTATCGTTATCGCCGTTTACAGGGAAAATATCAACACCAGCCGATTTGAATATCGATATAATGTCTTTTTCTCCGAATGCAGCAACTTTGACATCCATTTAAACCTTTACCTTATCTTCTATTTTATTTTTTTCTATACCATAAATGATACCAGTGTGGATAATATTCAAATACTTCAGTTCCAGTTTTTTTATTAAAAAAAACTGGAAAATCCTTTCGAGATTCGAAACCGTAAATTTTACGGGTTCGAAAAAATCGATACGGAACAGGTCCTCGTTTTTTTCAAATGCAGAAAAAGTTCTCCCGGAATGCAGGGCATTGATTCCCTTTGTCACAATATCCGAATAATCCGTCCGTTCCATCTCCTTGATAAAAGAATCCAGGCTCTCATTCCTGAACTCCATGAGATATTTCCTGGTTAAAAAACCATTTTCATATATAAAAGAATCAAAATCGAAATCTTCGGACAGATATTTATTCCTGCAAATGTTTTTTATATTATATATATCGATAATATGCCTCAAATAATCGATAATAAATCTTCTGTCAATTTTTTTAACAGAATCGAACATCTTTTTTAAATAAAATTTTTCAAGTTCAAGTTCCATAAAACGGTAATTCTTTTGTAGTCCTATGAGTCCTACCGCAAAACTAAGCACTTCTGAAATTGACTCCCGGATCTCTTTATAATTTTCCGTCAATGCAGCTCCCCTTAAGGTTTGATATGAATCCAATATTGGAATAAAGAGACTTTCCAGATCTCTGTCAAGAATTACCGATTTGATAACCGTTTTTAAATTATGCAGATTTTCCTCTAGAAAAAGGATTTCCACTGCTGCTAAATCATTGGGCTTCAATCTCTCACTCAAGAATTTAACGATATTACCGTATTCTTCAATCAAGACTTTATCGAAATTTCCTGAATTTTCTACATCATTTATATATCCGGAATAAACTGTGTCTCTCAATATCTTAAAAAATTCATCCAGCTTTGCAGATCTAACCATTCTCTCGATTCTATTTTTGTCCAGGAATTCTCTTTCCCTCGTCCGGAGTTCCGCGCTTGTGAAAAGATAATCGCTGTCATCGCTTATATCATAATCGATCCGTACCAATTATTTCTCCTTACCAAATAAATATAACGCAGTATTCATCCTTATATCATCGATATTCGCATCAATGAAACTCTCAGGGGTTATATTATATTCTGCTTTTCCTTTTATTATTCTGATGCCTTTTTTGAAATCAGGTTTACCTTCTGCTCTTTTTAAACCACTTAAAGATCCGATCATGTTATCATCGATAATTGTTTCTTCACTTCCAATCTGATAGTAACCTCCATCGACATCCAATGTTCCCAGTGTTTTCTTAAGAAATTTTTCATAATCTTTCTTGCCAAGAACCGCAAGCTTTTTCCTTGCCCGGTCAATAGCATCTTCGATCAGACCTATCTTATACATAAGCATCTTTTGATTTATTTCGGATTTTGCCCTGGACAATTCGATATTCAGGACTTCTTTATGTTTTTCCCATGCCTCCAATTTCCCGGTCCGGTGTATGTCCTTTGCTTTTTTCCTGGCCTCCTCTATTATTGCATTTGCCTTACCCCGGGCTTCTTCTAATATTTTATCGCTTTCCTTCCGGGCATCTTCAAGTACTTTTTTCGAAACATTGTCTAATTCTGCCATAACTTTACCCTATCAAAACTGAACCAGGTTATTAAGGAAGAAAGTTATAAGCAGGCCAAGTACCGCATAGGTCTCTACCAGTGCCGCATATATAACTCCCTTCATAGCTTCTTTGGCTCTTTTTGCCACCAGATTGATTCCGGCTGCACAAACTTTGCCCTGATATATACCTGAAACCAGTCCTGCAAATCCCACGGGCAGAGCGGCAAAGAATAGCTGCATTCCCTGTGCAAGAGTCTCGACGTTTGGAATTTTTCCGATAATCAAAAAAGCAGCAACGATTCCATAAAATCCCTGTGTACCCGGAAGTACCACCAGCAAGAACATACTTCCAAAAAGTTTGGGATCTTCCGAAAGAACTCCTGCTGCGGCTCTTGCGGGATACCCGATTCCTACAGACGAACCAATCCCTGCCAAAATAACCGCCAGTCCCGCACCGAAAGACGCCATTACCATACCGAGTGATGCATCCGACATTTTTCCTCCTATCGTCAATCTACTATTGTTATATATTTATGTTCATCTTTTAAAGCTTCGAATGGTCTTCCTCCGCCTACATAGAATTTAGGAAAAAATTCAACATATTGAAGCCTCATTGTATGAACGAAACCGCCAAGAATATTGATTCCGATATTGAAAACATGACCAAAAATAAAAACTATAATCAAAAGCACAATTCCGATAACCGGGATCGATATAAACTGAAATGCTATTTTGTTAATAGCAACACCAATACCTGCGGTTACCATTCCCAGTGCCATAAGTCTCAGGTACGAAAGAAAGTCACCCAGATATGACGTAACCCCGCCGACTATGGTAAGACTCAAAAATCCTATGAATATCCTGAATCCCCAGCTCTTTTCACTCCTGCCGCCGAAGAAAATAATGATCAATGCACTTACCAGCATGGGCCACATGAGAATTTTTGATATACCGGCCGGGAACAGAGGTTCCGAAACCAGCTGCATGCTTACTGCCATATTGGATGAAAGAAAAATTGTAATGAGAGATGAAATTATGATTATCCAGGGGAGACTATCCAAAAATGCTCCTCCCCAATCTTTCCTTTTAAGAGAATCGAAAAATTTAATGAAAAGGCCAAAAAAGATATGGATCACTCCCAGAAGCAGTGCCAATCTGAAAAAGTTCATTGCTCCTTCATTGGAATTAATCGGATCCCCCAGAATTGCAAATTTCGAGAAAAATCCTCCGACGCCCAGATGAGAGGGGAGGTCCCCAAACCATCCATTAAAAATTGCTCCTCCGAATATTGCAAAAATGGATCCCATGAAAAGCAACATAAGAAATTTTCTCATTTTTGGCATTCTGAAAACGAAAATCAGGGCAAGTGCAGCAATTATAATCCCGTATCCTGCATCCGTTAAGCAGAGACCGAAGAATAAAGCAAAGAAAAAAGAAATAAAAGGAGTGGGATCGATCTCAAAATATCTCGGGACACCATAAAGTTCCACTACCATCTCGAAGGGCTTAAATAATGGCTTATTTTCAAGAATAATGGGAATATCCTCATCTTTATAAGGTTTAATTTCAACTACTCTGGCAGCTTTGAAATCCTCGATAATTGAAAAGATTTTTTTCTTATCCGCTTGCTTTACCCATGCTGTGTGGAAAGATACAGAATCAGTTGAAAATCCCGATTCCAGCGCTTTTTCTATTTCCAGATAATTCTCGATGTAATCGAGATAAACAGTCAGAGATTTTTTATATTCCCCGGATATTTTATTTATTTCCGAACGCAAAAGTTTCTTTCTTTTTTTATCAAGTTCTATACCTTTTTTAATCTTTTCCAGGTTCTCTTTAATAGTACCACTGTAACCGGTTATCTCGGATTCTTCGAAAGGAATACTGCTCAGGTACTCTTCGGCATTTTTTTTGAACTGGTTATGATACGCAAGAATCATGCAGCTTGTATCTCCAGCTTCGGATAATATTTCATATGAAATATTATTTTCATTCAATTTGTTTGCGATATCTTTGAATTTATTTTTCTCAAATCTTATGATTCCTAATTTGATAGTGTAAATATCACCACTGGCTATATCTTCCAGATTGCCTTTATAGCAGGACCAAAAACTTAATTTATTAATCCTAACTGCTGAATCAGTGATTTTTATATCAAGATTTCCTATTTCTTCACGGATATTTAAAACATTATCCACAATCTCTTCGAAATCAAAACTCTCAAGAATACTTTCGTATTCTGCTCTCCCGATTACAATTTTTCCAGCTTTGGATATCATTTTTTTTAACTTTTTATCCCCGGAATCATCAAAAATAGCCAGAACTTCCTGGATTCTGCTATTATGCACCGGGGCTGTATCCATAGGCAGAATCTCCAAATCCACCTCTTCAGTATATGGTTTTAATTCAATAGTAATTTGAGATTTTTGTAATTTTTTAAGAAGTACTTCAGTATCGGATTTATGCGTAACAATAAAAAGTTTATTTAGTTTAGCAACTGCCATTAATCTAAGATCCTCTGAACTATTTTTTCGATAGCTTTTTCCCTATTGGTTTCGGAAATATTCTTTATTTCCGCGAGCTCCTGGTTAAAATCTTTCTCCATTTTTACGACTTCCATGGCTGCTTCTTTTTTTGCCTTGTCATCAGCTTCAGCCATCATGACTTTTACCTCTTTATCGGCTCCTTTAATGATTTCTTCCGCTTTCCTGTATGCTTCCTCTATTATGCTGCTATATTCCTTTTTGGACGAGCCGATGATTTCTTTTGCTTTTTTCTCGGTTTTTTTTATTTGATTGATAATGTTATCGATCATATCTAAATAACTTTCAGCCTCCAAACCTGTTATCCTGTAATTACAAATATATTATATAGGACCATTGCTGTCAAATGTTTATTTTAGATTTTTAATTGATTTATTATACGTAATCCGACTTATTTAATCCAGACCTCTAGAGGTCCATATATCAGAATATCTTCCTGGCTGCAGAATCGATAAAATAACCCAGAATCAAATCCATGAAAGAATAACTGGCCTCTTCTCTTATAACAACCGGTTCGCCTTCTATCCCGCCAAGCTCAGCGGCTATTTCTATCGCATCCTTGTAATTACCGATGCCATCGATCAAACCAAGTTCAAGCGCTTCTGTCCCCAGAAAGACCCATCCAGTCGCAAGTTCTTCCACTTCACTTATTTCCATGTTTCTTGCTTCGGCAACATCTGAGATAAACTGCTGATAAATCACTTTGAGTTGAGCCTCAAGTAATTTCTTTTCCTCTGCAGTAATGGGCCTGTCCGAACTTCCTATATCTTTATATTTACCCTGTTTTATGGTGGTATATTTTATTCCAAGTTTTTCATACAGGTCCTCGTAATTGGGAATTTGCATTATTACTCCTATACTGCCGACCGAAGAAGATCTGTTTGCTATTATTTTGTCAGCGGCGCATGACACATAATATGCTCCGGAAGCGCAGGTCTCGCTTACCGATACTACAACCGGCTTTTCTATTTTCCTTATTTCTTCATATATCTCCTGCGAAGCCGAAGGACTTCCGCCCGGACTGTTCACTCTTATTAGAATAGCCTTCACACTGGGATTATTTTCCGCTGCATCCAGTTGACCGATTATATATTCGGGAGTAACCGTTCCCCCGCCTAACAGCCCCGTGTATTGTTCTGCGGAAATAACACCTTCCAGTCTTATCTCGTAAACCGATTCGCCAGCACTGTAGGAAGTGCGGCCAAAACCCCCGCCAAAGAAACTTATTAAGAAACAGCCTACCAAAAACATAAACAATACAAAGATACAAATAAGAGCAATACTCACTATTTTCCACACATTTCGACCGGCCAAAATAAATCTCCTAACAACTATTTAATAAAAAATAAAGAAATCTTAGAAACCATATCTCAATCCATAATTAACCATTCCCAGAAAAACCATGATAAACATCATTACTGTGGCTGCTATACCGAGAATTATTCCAAAAATATCCATACCCCTTCCATTTTCACCAGCCTTGCCCATTTTTATCCTGATAATGTCAATGATTCCACATATAGCTGCCGCAGGACCAAGAATAAAAGCACCTAAAAAAGAAACCAGAGAGATTATACCAACGATAAGTGAGGCCCATGCCAGTATACTCGCTTTCTTTTCGTCCGTGCCGTTCATAAAATACTCTCTGTAACAAATGATTCTTTTAAAAAAACGTAAAATAAATCTGCTTTATTCTAGCAATATTATAATAATTATAGAATAGCTTCAAATGATTTGTATGATTGTCATTTCTTAATATTTCAGCAATTGATTGGAATTTGAAATCTTATGGTAATATTCTCCGGATCTTTTAATTTTTCTTTCCAGACAGGGTGAATTATAATCGATCGATACAAGACCAAATCTTCTGGATGGCCCATGCGCAAGTTCGTAATTATCAAAGGTCGACCAGTGGAAATAGCCTCTGACATCTATCCCTTCATCTATAGCTTTTTTTATCTGATACAGGTGGTCATAAATGCTCTCTACCCTTAATTCATCATTATTCGTACAGATCCCATTTTCTGTGATGATTATTGGTTTCCCGTACTTGGCATGAAATTTTTTAATAAGTTCATAAATACCGGGCGGATATATTTCCCACATATCGTCATACTTTAGACCCATGCTTTCCAGTAACTTCCTGCCTCCCTCTTCGTATGCAATAATCGGAGATTTAGATATAAGTATTCTTCCGTAATAGCTGAATCCTATATAATCTATCTTCCCACCTTTTGCGAACATCTCATGAACATGCTCAAACATAAGATAATCCATAAACCACCTTAGAAAATTTTGCCATAAAGAATTCTTTCGTAAAGGCTGAAGGAACATTGATACCTGCGATATGCCAACATTTATATGTGGATATTTTTCTTTAATATAATCATATACTATTCCATGTGCCTTACGCATATTTTTTAATACCCTGTTTCTAAGGTGAGGACTAAATCTTTTAGGAGGAAATTCTTTTAGAATATATGCCAAAGTGGCATATGCGCTGGGCTCATTGAATGTATTGATATAATCGATATAATCCGAAAATAAATGAAGTACTTTTTTTACATAATCAAAATAGATTTCTACGGACAGCCGGGCTGTCCATCCTCCGATACCTGTGAGCCATAATGGATTAGAAAAATGATTAAGGACCAGCATAGTTTTTTTGTTTTCTTTCTTAAGGGTCTCGAATATTTCCTTATAATGAGCGGCGGCTTCGCTTTCCAGGGGGCCAAAAGCTTCTTTCTGCAGCCTGGACCAATCCATACTGAACCTGTAAGCATTCCCCAGATATAGTATATACCGGAGGTCTTCTTTATATTTTCGGTAATGATCTATTGCGACATCGAGTTTAGTACCATCAGCCCCCGTAAAGTTTTTCCATTCGGTCTGGCCCGCACCCTCGATCTGAAAAGCAGAGGTCGCTGATCCAAAAAGAAAGTTTTTAGGAAAATTAATCGAATCCATTTAATAAAACTTAAGTCTATAATAAATAAATGATATTTTGTAATTATATCAATTATCCTGCTTTACTTGTATTTTATAATTACATACCTTAAGATTGTATAACAATTTTTAACATGTGAGTTTTGATAAGTGAACATATTCATAATATACCAATATATTATAACTGCCATTCTGGGGATCTTTCTGATTAATTTTATTATCAATAATATTGTATTTAAAAATACGGCAAACTACTGCCTTCCGGAATCTTTCAAAAAAAATCCTCCGCTTGTATCGATAATGATTCCTGCAAGAAATGAAGCAGAAAATATTAAAAGATGTTTGAGGTCCCTGCTTAAACAGGATTATCCAAATATCGAAATACTGGTACTGGATGATAATTCCGACGACGGCACCTCGATTTCGGTAAAAAAACTGGCTGAAAAAGATAAAAGAATAAGACTGATTGCAGGTAAACCTCTGAAAAAAGGATGGCTGGGAAAATGTTACGCATGCTGGCAGTTATCGAAATATGCAAAAGGCAAATATTTGATCTTTACCGATGCCGATACATTACATTTTGAAAATTCGATCTCCAGCTCAATCGGGTGTCTTATCTCAAACAAACTGGATGCTCTTTCCTCAATTCCAAGACAGATAATGGTAACGATTCACGAAAGATTATTGATCATATGGGTCCATTTTGGGATCATGGCTCTGCTTCCTCTGTATCTTATAAACAAATCAAGAAATCCGTTGTTCAGCACCGCGAACGGACAATTTTTATTATTTAAGAAAGAAGTTTACAGAAAAATCGGAGGGCATAAGTCCATAAAAAATAAAATCCTGGAAGATATCCATATATCAAAGATGGTAAAAAAACATGGATATAAGTTTATGGTATTCGATGGGAGCAAGAATATAAACTGCAGAATGTATAGAAACTTCAAAGACTTAATAAGGGGATTTTCAAAATTCATGTTTGCAGCCTTTGACTTTAAACTATTCACTATGATAGTAGTTATTCTGCTCATTACAGTGTTATTTTTAATGCCATTTATACTGCTGCCTGTGGGGATTTTATTTTTTGACTGGCCGGGAATTATAATAGACCTCATTGTCCTGCAAATCTTTTTCCTCCTTGTTATGAGGATCATACTTGCCATCAGGGTCAAAAACAGGGTATTCGATGCGTTTCTTCATCCATTTTCAATGATATATGTGATACTCATCTGTATCAATTCCGTTTTTCAGACTAAATTTGGCGAAGGGGTATACTGGAAGGGCAGAAGATATGATGTCTATGGTGAAGATTCCCTGGAGCTTATTGATGATGACATTAATAAAGAATTATCAGGTTAATGAGTATTAACCCATTCTTTATCACCTTATAAATAAATCAGAATCTAATCATATAACTCTTGCTTTTGATTAACTCTTTTGCTTAAAGAAATAATCTGCCAGCTCGTATCCTTTGTCAAAATACAGACCGCTTTCTTTTGCTGAAAACTCATCGAATTTTTGTATTTTGTTGTCTGTTTTGCTAAGACTGTCATAAATCATAAACGGTACCGGTTCGGAGGT
>DATBWH010000001.1:0-7506 GCA_036514895.1 Candidatus Humimicrobiaceae bacterium | reverse complement strand
AATAATTCAACCGAATCTATTTTGCCGGATTTTTCCTTTATTATTTCTTCTGCAGCTGCGAGGGAATCATCAAGAATCTTTACAGTCATATATTTATTTGGATTGGAGGGCAAATCCGTTTCAAAGCAGTAAATGCATCTTAAATTGCACTGATATGAAGGACAGAATACAAATCTTAACGGTCTTTCGGATGCTTTTTTTATGTAGTTATTATAAAGTTCTACCAGTATTTTATCTTCTTTTTTGGGATCAGTGTAAAAATAACCCCTATGTCTTAATCTCGTTAAGACATTCGGACTAATGCTATTAATTTTTTTA
Source organism: Candidatus Humimicrobiaceae bacterium (assembly GCA_036514895.1). Classification (GTDB taxonomy): domain Bacteria; phylum Actinomycetota; class Humimicrobiia; order Humimicrobiales; family Humimicrobiaceae; genus Hydromicrobium. Next base: position 7,188 of record DATBWH010000001.1, on the reverse strand, counting down.
ACCGCTATCAGATTCCAGATATCACTCTCGATGATATCAAGTGCGCCGGTCAGAGTATTATTTATAAGAGTATATCTGGAATTTATTCTTATTGAGTAGTTATAATTACTCGGAAACAATTTCATCTCAGATCTGCAAATAAATTATTTTATGCTACGGTATACGGTAAATAAGGCACCAGTACCAGCAGCACATAGGACCAAAATTATCTTTTAATCCTTTAAGAGTCAGATCATTATTCCAGAGGTCTTTGGTCTTATTTATGGATTTCATTTCATTCCCCCTTTCTTAAAGATTTTTTATATATAAATTATAGCAGATTAATACTAAAAAAATATTTTTTTTTAGAAAAAAATATTTTTAGTAACCCGGGGATATACTTGAAAATTATCTTAAGAATATGTAAAAATTATTAATTTTTATTACAAACATCAACTGGAATACCAGTAGTACTAAAAAAAAGATGCACATCAATATTTTGGGGAAAATACGGCTATAGATTTCAGGGGTTGTTATTTTAAGAATTGAGTTGATCCTATTTTTCAATCTCAACTGATTGAAAAGACTAAGTGGTGTATCATGAAAGCTTTGAGCTGGCTGGGGATTAGGTTTAGATGTTGAAATAGATTTGATCTTTAAAATTGTATTAAGAATATTTGCAGCCACCTCTTTATTTGGCCTACCGGAATATTTTACGACCAGTTTATCGCTGTCTTTTTCCTGTTCGGTTTTTATTAAATTATAGGCTATATAGGCAAAAGGATTAAAAAATAAAAAATCTCTTAAAACCAGAGCCGCCCAACCTATTAGATTGTCCTTTCTTTTGATATGCGACAGTTCGTGCTGGATAAGAGTTTCTTTTTCGTTTGCGCTTAATCTTTCCAATAAATTTGGAGAAAGGACCAGCGTGGATTTTTTTATTCCTATAACAAAAGGTGAAAGATAATTTTTAGATGTCAAACTTACATCAGGGGCTTTGATTTTTATTTTTTTAATAAAATTATCGATAATGTCGTAAATATCCGGTGCATCTTTTCTTAAGACTTTATCTTCATATGCCAGGTCCCTGTAGAAAAGATATAGAATTATCCACCGAATGATCAATATTGTGGTTATGCCAATAATTATTAAGAATAGGATAAAATAATTCATATCGGAAAGGATCAATGAACCTCTTTCAAAGTTTCTTATTATTCTGATGATGTTATAAGGATCAGGCCATCTTAATGCTAGAATATCCAATTGTGAACTGGGATCGATTTTGTCAGTGATAATTATAAACGGTTTTATAAGCGGAAGGAAAAAAAATAAAATTCTTATATTCGAGTCCTTTATCCTAAAGATAAATAGGATTAGTAGTACTAAAACCAGACTTACCAGACTGCTGTAAATCATCGGTATAATGTAATTTATAAATATTTCTAAAAAAAACATATCTACCAATAAGAATTATATAGAATTTATTACTATTGTAATACAGGATATGAAAAATAAATCAGACATTATATCTAAAGTAATTTACGATTAAATAAAAAAAAGTTTCGCGGACTTTCAATATTACCTGACTCTTGGCATTTTGAATGTCCGCAAAATATCTAACTATTTAATCTAAATAGACAGATGTTTAATATTTGTCTATTTCTTTCAATAGTTTTTCAATGCCATCTTTGGAAATATTTTTGCTGTCAGACAGGAACCTGGAGACCATACCTTTGGTACTTTCTTCAAGCAATTTATCCGAAACGGATTTTATTATACTTTTTGAAAGTTCTTTTTTATCGACTGCAGCGGAATATATATAGGTCTTAGCAGTTTTATCCTGTTTCAGGAGTCTTTTTTCCGCAAGAGTGGTCATTGTCGACATCACGGTTGTGTAAGGGATAAATCCCTGCTCCTTGCTCTCGATTTCCTTTCTCAGCATATTCTCATGTACCTCTCTTACCGTCACTTTACCTTTTTCCCAGATAATCTTCATTATCTCAGCTTCCAGGTTGCTAATACTGTTGAGACCGTTTATTCCTATTTCCTCTGATTTTTTCTTGCTTTCAATATTCTTTGCCATTTTTATCACCGACCTTTTTTAAAAATTTATCAAAATATAAAATGTTTTCCAAATGTAAAACGTGAAATACTTTATACTATTTTTATGTAAAAATCAAATTAACTTAAAAACTTATATTATTTGTTAATATTTAAGTATTTATCCCGCCTATTTCCGTAGAGAAAATAGGGTATTAATATTTAATATTAATATAATATATTTATGATTTTAACACATAACCAGTAGGAAATAAAATCTTTCGATTAAAAGCCGGTATGGCAAATCTTTCTAAACATCATAAAAATTAATATAATACAGATATTGTTTGGAAATAGTAACAGGTGAAGATGTATATCAGGATCCGGGATAGGGTTCCTTGAAGAGGGAAGATAATATGTCAGATAAAAAAATAAAAATAAATATCCAGCCTATTGGCAAGAGGATACTTCTGGAAAAGTGCGCAAATGGTCTCGAATCGATTGCAGACGCCGGAATCAAAATAAAATCGGTCTGTGCCGGAAAAGGAACATGCGGTAAATGCAGGATAATAATATTTAAAAAAGAAAAAAAGCAGGTAAATAAGAAGGAATTGGAGATATTGACTCTCGATGAAATCAAAAGTGGGGTCAGACTGGCATGCCAGCAGGTTTTTGATAGAGACCTTACGATATATATACCTTCTTCCTCATTGAGCGAAGAACAAAAGCTGCAGGTTACCGGGGAGGAAAAGTCAATCAAATCGCCGGATCCGGTTTGTAAAAAATATTTTATAAAATTAAAAGAAACTGATTCCGGAGATACGCAGGCCGATTACGAAAGAATCAAGAGCGCACTTAAGGAAAAGTATAAAGTAAGAGTTGGTTCGATCGACAATAAAGTATTTGCTGAAATGCCTTCTGTTATCAGGAATAATCTTTTGGAAATTACGGTTACTGTTAGAAATAATGAGATTATTTTAATTGAAGGCAGAGATAAAACTAAAAATAATCATGGTCTGGCGGTTGACCTTGGAACGACAAAAATAGCAATTTTTCTGGTTGATCTGGTGACAGGAGAGACAGTCGACAGTAAAGGTATTATTAATCCCCAGATAATTTATGGGGAAGATGTGATGAGTCGACTTAATTTTGCTATACAGAATAAGGATAATGCAGATAAGATCCAGAAGATTGTAATAGATAAAATAAATGAAGCGACCGTTGAGATCTGCAGTAAAAATGATCTGACGAATAGAGAGATAACCGAGATGACTGTTGTCGGCAATACTGCGATGCTTCATCTGTTACTGAAATTACCGGCAAAGCAACTGGGCCTGTCTCCGTTTGTCTCATCGATAAAAAAATCCCTAAACATAAAAGCCGGAGATATCGGCATCAAGATTACAGCCGGCGGATATATCTTTTTACCTCCACCAATCGCGGGATTTATAGGGTCAGATCACCTGGCTATGATTCTGGCCACAAAGATTTATAAAAGAAAAGGAAACTATCTGGGTATCGACATCGGGACAAATACCGAAATTGCACTTAAAACAGGAAAGGAGATCACAAGTGTCTCAACTGCTTCCGGGCCGGCATTTGAGGGAGCGCATATAAAACATGGCATGAGAGCATCACCCGGAGCCATAGAAAGAGTAATGATCGATCCCGGTACCGGATTGCCGTCTATCCAGACTATCGATGACAAAGAACCGGTTGGCATTTGCGGTTCGGGGATTTTGGATGCTGTGGCTGCGCTATTGAAGGTGGGTCTGATAGACAAAAAAGGTAAATTTAAAACTGATTCCGACAATATCTGCAGGAATGATAAAGGAGAATTAAGTTATGTATTGGCTCCGTCAGGCAGCAGCAGAAATAAAAGAGAAGATAAGAGTATCCCGCTAACCGATAGCAGTTTTGTCTCGCGATGCGGAGAAAAAGATATTTCGATTAGCCAGAAAGATATCGTAGAGATCCAGCTTGCCAAGGGAGCAATAAGGGCAGGTATCGAAATACTGCTTGAACACGCAGGTATAAGTATCAAAGAAATAGATGGAGTGATACTTTCGGGTGCCTTTGGATCTTACATAGACGCAAAAAATGTTATGGACATTGGTATGTTTCCCGGTGTCCCATTAAAAAAGATAAGACAGGTAGGCAATGCGGCAGGAGTCGGAGCAAAGATGATCTTGATTTCAAAGAAGCAGAGAATCGATGCCGAAAGAATAGTAAAAAAAATCAATTATCTTGAATTAGCTTCATATCCCGGTTTTGATGATCATTTCATAAACGGAATGCAGCTTCCTTGACCGCATACTTTTGGAAGCTTGAATTTCACTTTTGAAGGAAGAAAGAAACAAAAATTTATTGTTTTATATTTTATTATGGTCCTGATAATTTTTTCCGGCTCATATTTTTTTTCTTTCAAATGCAGAAATCTTCGTTTTAAAAAAAACAAATAAACTATTGACAGCTTTGGTTCCATGTAATATATTTGTAATTACAGGATAACAGGATTAAGAGGTTAATTTTGGGAGAACAGGTTAAAATAAATAAAGTAAGTACCATAGATCATGCAAGTCCCTTACCCTATTATTTTCAACTGAAGGAACTTCTTATAGAAGAGATTAAAAAGGGAAGACTAAAACCAGGGCAGCAGATTCCTTCTGAGTTTAAACTTTGCGAGCAGTTTAAAGTAAGCCGAACGGTGGTCCGTCAGGCAATAAGCAGTCTGGTACAGAATGGATACCTGAGCCGCGCAAAGGGGAGAGGGACATTTGTAACCAAACCAAAAATAACAGAAAACCTTTTTCAAAATCTGAGCGGATCCTATGAAGACATGCTGTCACGTGGAATAAAGCTTGTTACCAGAGTGCTGGAACAGACTAAATGGGATGCTGACGGAGAAATTTTAGAATGGCTTAAACTGGAACAAGGAGAGCCGGTTATCAAAATAAAAAGACTCAGATTCATCAGCAGTGAACCAATTGCTCTGGTGACTACTTACATACCTTATAAACTGTGTGCCCCATTACTTGAAGAGAATCTGACCAATCAGTCGCTTTATAATGTCCTGGAAGAAAAATATGCTCTCAGGATAGCCCATGGTCGGCGTTCTCTGGAAGCAGTATCGGCAGATAAGAAGACATCTGCACTGCTGGGAGTGAAAAAAGGTGCCCCCTTGATGCGATTAAACAGTATTAGTTATCTGGAAGACGGCCGACCGATAGAATATTTCAGTGCTCTGCACCGCGGTGATAGAAGTAAGTTCGTTGTATCTCTTATCCGTGTTCGTGATCATTCCACAGCGCAGGTGGACAAAAAGTTTATTTCCGATCTCTGGGATACAGGTATGGTATCACCTTAAATATGAAAGTATCGAATCCTTACTTTAAGATATTAATATAAGGGTATTGAAAGTAATAAAATAGATTGTTGTTTCTTGGTTTTACTAAGAAAGGAGGTGTCTGTTTGCTGATCATCAAAACATAAAAATTTTAGGAGGTGGTAAAAGATAAACAAATTAAAAAGAGATTTGCTCACCTTCTACACATCAGTCTGATAACATGAAGCGAACAAATCTCACGCGTAATTTTATTAGAATCTGTTTTAAAAGTAAACAGGAGAGGATATAAAATGAAGAAAACATTATTGTGGATAGTAATGCTGCTAGTGATTACATCCCTTGTAGGTTTATTATTTATCGGATGTAAGGAAGAGGCAGCAGAAGAAGAAGTAGCAGAAGAGGAAGAAGAAGTAGCAGAAGAGGAAGAAGAAGTAGCCGAGGAAGAAGAAGAAGTAGCACAGGAATTCAAATTCGGAAAGACCATGTGGCTTCTTCATGTATTTACCGGTGAATTTTGGTGGAACACGATAGCAAATTATTTGCAGCAGCATGTAGAGGAATCTGGCTGGACCTTCAATTTTGTCAGTGCAGATGGATCAGACACGACACAGGCCGACCAGATAATCACCTACGCTCAGCAGGCTGATATATTGTTTGTTTATCCTACCAGCACAACTGGTCCAAATGAAGCCGTAAGGGAAGCAGAAGAGACCTATCACTGCCCGGTAGTTGCATACACGAACTATATCACCGGTAAGAGTGCCGGAGGAGTTTTGATGTATGACGACGAAACAGCAGGACGACAAATGGCAGAAGAAGCAGTTGCGTGGATAGAGGAACAGTATGGAACCACAGAGGGTAAAACCGTTATCGCCATTAATGGAGACCTTACCATGAGTGGTTGGAAGTTGCGACAGGATGGATTTGATTGGATCAAAGCAGAACATCCGGAAATCAACTATATAGAGATCACCGGTGGTCTGACACCTGAAGGATGGGCAGAAGTTGCTGATACTACCATTGCCGGTGCCGGTAATGATGTTGTTGCAATACTTTCAGCAAGTGATGGTGCTTACCTTCTGGGTACTATGCAGGCATTGGAAAAATATGACAAACTGTTTTATAAAGGCGACCCAAATCATGTATTCATAGCCAGTATCGATGGAAAACCATCGACAATCCAGTGGGTCAGACAGGGGTTAGTTGATACGGTTTATGTACAGGTTCCTGATGTTATGGCTGCTGTACAGTGGCAATTAGCAGTGGATTACATTATAAAAGATGCATCATATCAGTCTGAACCGTTTACAATGCCGGAAATTCCACTGCCTCTTGAGCTTACTCAGCCAGAAGGTACTTACTGGGGTGGCGCAGACATAACTACAACACTGCAGATGTATGATTTTTCAGAGACTCCTATAGCTATATCACCGCTTCCTCGTATCACTTACGAAAACGCCAATACCTGGGAAATATATGGAAACAGTATCATTCCTGTGCTTGGTTATGACTTGGATCCTATTCCAACATTTGAAGCTCAGGGAACACCTCCTGAATGGTCTCAGGGTTTACTGGATGATTTTGCAGCATTTGTTGGAGAGTAGAAAGTTGATCATCTAATGCTTGACTGCATTAGTTGTTAAACTTAAGTACAACTTGCTATAATGTTCCCCTTCGGGGGGACATTATAGCAAGGAGGGAAAAATTAGAGGATCATTTTGGCGGAGAATGAATAAAGATATTTGGAATGTTTTAAAAAAAACTGGCACAGAAAAAGATACAGAGAAAGAGGATTATTAGGATTGGGGGTTTAGAATGAAACG